>NZ_JBPYDC010000012.1:0-94302 GCF_051847575.1 Psychrobacter sp. 1U2 | reverse complement strand
CTTAGGAAAGTCTTTAACGGTGATACAGGCATACCAGTGGCCGCGATTGTCTTGCACTAGCTCCAGAGTATTGATGCGGTACAGGGCTAAGTTATAGCTGTCCCATAGGTCTATTGTGAGCTTTTTACCCTTAGCGAGGCTTAGTTGGATAGTGGACTTAAGGCTTTTCTTGCCTGATTGACGGGTTGCTAAGTGCTTAATGGCGGTCTTTTTAAAAGGAATCCAGCCCAAGCTTCTTCTCTTGGCTTTAGGATTATTAGTACGCCAGTTGAGTTTGGCTTTTTTAAACTGTTTACGGGATTTAGCGTGAACCTCACTAATAGCTTGTAAGGTCTGACTGTGCAGATTTAGGTATTCACCTGCGCCTTTGGTATAGGTGGCGATGTCATAGGCGCTAAAGAACCGACCTGTGCGCTTAAGATGTTTAAAACTAAGCTCATTGACGTAATTCCAGACAAAGTTGACCGCACCAGCTAAGATATTGAGCTGCTTGGCGTGTTTGTCTTTGATGCGTAGTTTGAGCGTTTTCATGGAATAATTATGATCTCAATGGGTTTGGGTATCAAGGTGCTTTTAATCTTAGGTGACAACGGTTGACGCCTGATATCCACGCTCTAGAAGGATGTGGTTTTACGGCGCTGGTGATAAAAAAAGACCAATCCGAAGATTGGTCTTTTGGTTAAGTCTATACTTAAACCATTATTTGCTAGCGCTGTATTTCTTCGAGGCATTCACAAAGCTATTAAATAGCGGATGACCACCGCGTGGCGAGCTAGTGAATTCTGGATGGAACTGCACCGCGATAAACCAGGGATGAGAGCCAATCTCAACCGACTCTACCAAATGCTGTTTGGCTGAATAACCTGAAATCGTCATGCCTGCTTGCTCTAGAGGCTCAATATAGCGATTGTTCATCTCATAACGGTGGCGATGACGCTCGGTAATCATATTAGCGCCATAAATCTGGCTCAGCTTACTACCGGCAACCAGCTCCGCTTGCTGCGCGCCTAAACGCATGGTACCGCCAAGGTCGGAGTCGTCAGTACGAATTTGTAGCTCGCCGCGCTCATCCATCCATTCGGTAATCAGACCGATGATAGGCTCCGCGCTTTTGCGATCAAACTCAGAGGAGTTGGCATCGATGCTCATGACATTACGCGCATACTCAATCACTGCTAACTGCATACCTAAGCAGATGCCAAGATATGGCACATTATTTTCGCGCGCATAGGTAATCGCTTTCATTTTACCCAGAGTGCCGCGCTCGCCGAAGCCGCCCGGTACTAAGATGGCATCCGCCTTTTTTAACTGCTCAAGGGCCGCGTCATCATCTTCTAAGCGTTCCGCATCGATATAATCGATATTGACCTTAGTTTGATGGGTGATGCCGGCATGAAGCAAGGCTTCGTTGATAGATTTATAAGCATCAGGTAGCTCAACATACTTGCCGACCATGGCCACAGTGACCGTAGATTCTGGATTGAGCTGTGCTTCAACGACTTCGTCCCAATCGCTAAGATCGGCTTCTGGCACATCAAGCCCAAAACGCTCACAGATAAGATCATCGAGATCTTGCTCGTGCAAAGTACGCGGGATTTGATAGATACTTTGGGCATCTTCGCACATAATGACCGCGCGCTCTTCAACGTTAGTAAATAGCGCAATCTTACGGCGATTGTCGGGTGAGATATGATGATCAGAGCGGCAGATTAAGATATCAGGCTGCAGACCGATAGAGCGTAGCTCTTTGACCGAATGCTGCGTCGGTTTGGTCTTAGTTTCTCCTGCGCTAGCGATATAAGGCACGAGCGTTAAATGCATAAGCATCGCCTTATTACGACCTAGCTCCACCTGCATCTGACGCACCGCTTCCATAAAGGGTAGTGATTCGATATCACCGACGGTACCACCGATCTCAATGATGGCAACGTCGTAACCTTGACCACTAGCGATAATCTTGCTTTTGATCTCATCAGTAATGTGCGGAATAACTTGTACGGTGCCGCCTAGATATTCACCGCGGCGCTCTTTATTCAAGACGTTCTGATAGATACGGCCACTAGTGAAGTTGTTGCTTTTACTCATCTTCGAGTGACGTAGAAAACGCTCATAATAGCCCAAGTCCAAATCGGTCTCAGCACCGTCTTCGGTGACGAACACTTCGCCGTGTTGGAATGGGCTCATCGTGCCTGGATCGACGTTGATATACGGATCCATCTTGGTCATAGTGACATTGACGCCACGCGCTTCTAAGATAGCAGCCAAGGAAGCCGCCGTGATACCTTTTCCTAGTGAGGACACTACCCCACCGGTCACAAATATAAACTTGGTCATAGTACTCAATCAGTAGTTGGTAAAGAAGGATTTTACTAAAAATACGTCACAAAATATAGGGCAAAAGCTAAACTCAGCTAAATTCTCAAGTTTTGCGAGCCGCTTGTGGACTATTGTCTAAACAATTAAAAAAGGCTCATCTATAAAATCAGCTTTAATGAGTTATCGCCAGCTTAAAATAGGTATTCTAAACCCGCGCCAACGGCAAACACCTTGATATCTGCTACTGAATTGCTTGGATCGGTGGGACTGGTATAGTCCGCCCAGTTCTGACCGATATAAGCATGGGCAATCATATTGTCTTTGAAATTATATTCGCCGCCTACTACGATCTGATCGGAATCATTATTACTGATACCATTGAGGTTATCGGTTTTATTATACTGAACATAGATGAAAGCCGGACGAGACAAGTTATTTAAGCCAATTTTGCTACTTAGTATCAGGCCCTTTTCTTTATCAGAACCTCTAAAATCATAATCAGCTTGCTGATACACCGCCCCTAAAGTCAACGGAGTCGCTATGTCTATATAGCGATCGACATCAAGCGTTAGCGTCCCACGAAAGGCATCACCACCATAGCTGATACTTTTAATATTATTACCCTCATTCACAAGGTCTAAGGTATCAATACTACCGCTAGCTTCAATATCCTTGCTATAGGCAATGCCTGCAGTATAGCCCGCACCTTTATCAAACTTTAGCGCTGCTCCATAGCCATTGCCGCTACTCTCTAAGCTCTCGTTAGCAGCATACTGCATGATAAGCTGCAGACCTTGATATTCAGGGGCAATCCATAGTGCCGAATCTTTTGAGCGCGTATAGTCAAGCATATTTAAGGCGGCGACGTTCTCATTATCACCAAGCGTTCTGGTTCCCAGGTTATCCCAATATCCTCTATTGAGAATAGGACCATACAGATAACTAAAAACAGATGAGTTATGACCAAGCCGTAGCTCGCCGTAAGCTTTGTTTTTTAGACCCAAATAAGTATCGCGGCTTTGCAAGATTTGACTGTCGTCACCATCGATATCTATCCCATACTCTAAACGATAGATGACGTCTGTGCTGTCCGTAATGGCTTCAGTTCCTCTCACCCCTATACGTGAGGAATGCGAGTTGATCTGCAACGCATTCTCATCCGCATCGTTTACGCTACCATTACGGTTGTCATAATCTGCTTGCTGATCAACATAATCAGCGACCACAAAGGCCTTGCCGTAGATCTCTGGTGCAGCTTGCGCCATGGGTATATATAGAACTGAACTCGCTAAAATAAATAGTATTCTTTTCATGAGACCCCTTCACTCCAAAATCAGCTGAGAACAATATTGAGATTAATGGTTTTAGTGAATCCTTGCTATATTTACCCCATAAAAAAACCCACCCCGAAGGATGAGTTTTTAGCATACTAACTATGCAGAGGTTTTGATTAGAATAAGTATTCTAGACCTGCACCGATAGCTAATACATTAGAGTCGCCATTACCAGTAACACCTACAAGCTCAAAATCGCCTTCACCAACGTCAGATTCTCTCACAAAGAAAGTGTCGTTGTCTAAATCAGCAGAGTTATAACCGGCGTAAAGATGGGCAATCATGTTGTCTTTGAAGAAGTACTCACCGCCGACTACAAACTGGTCTGAGTCATTGCCGTCAAGGCCGCTTAAGTTTTCTGTTCTGTTGTACTGAGCATAAACGGTAGCCGGACGAGCAAAGTTGCTTAAGCCCATTTTGGCGCTAACCATTAAACCGTCTTCTTCACCAGCATTGTCATAATCAGCTTGCTGATACAACACACCTAAAGTAACAGGGTAAGCAACATAGTTACTTAAATCGAAACTAGCAGTACCGCGAAGGATATCGCCGTTGATACTCATGTCTTTATCTAAAGCAATACCAGCTGCGAAGCCTGTACCTGGAGCATAGTTCAATGCTGCGCCGTAGCCTGTATCACGATCATCATTGTCGTCGACGAAAGTCTCATCAGCACCATACTGCAACGTTAGATCTAATGGTAGATCGTTGTATTTAGGGGCAAACCAAATGATAGAGTTATTGATACGGCCGCCATCAGTTAGCGTTAGAGCTTCAGCTGCTGAACCAGTATTCAGGCTGCTTGCACCAATGTTATCCCAATAGCCCTTAGTGACAGGTACACTATTAAGAACATAATCAGTTACTGAATAGTTACGACCAAAACGTACTTGACCATACTGGTCATTGGCTAAACCAAGATACGTATCACGACTTCTAAAGCCTACATTGTCATCGCCGCTGTCATCGATGTTGATGCCATACTCTAACTGATAAACCACGTCAGTATTAGCGGTGATAGCTTCAGAACCTCTGAAACCTAAACGCGAGATGTTTGAATTGATTTGTAATGAGTTTTTATCTTCATCGATGTTTTGGAATTCACCATTATCCTCTGGTGTTAATGCTTGAACGTCCAACTCAGCATTGACATAATCAGTAGTGATAAATGCTTTACCATAGACTTGTGGCGCGGCATTCGCTGCTGATACAGATAGAGCGGCAACTGATGTAGCTAAAAGTAACTTTTTCATGGGATATCTCCACTTTACAATTTTAGTAATGAGTATGCTGTAATTAGCGTTTACTCATAAGGGTATCGTCACAAATCCTCAAAGATATAATGTGTAACTGGCTACCAAGTTTAGTCAGAAACAAGTATGGCGAAGTTTTATTACCGTAATATGAAAAAACCTTAACTTACATATAGAAAGCATCAACGTAACTTGTAATGTAACTACCATGTAAACTTAAGTCTTATGCGTCCTACTGCGTAACATCCGTTACCAAACTCATACTTCGAGTACAAGCATAACAACTTTGACATAATTTGCAACATTTTTTTGTCATTTAGTCTGAATTCCTGCAATTTTTATTTCAATGCTTGCACAGATAGATTCGGGGGTTTTAGTTTAGGTTTAGCGAGGGTTAGGAAGGGTTCAAAGCCACTGATTGAGAGATAAAATAGCCATAAAAAAGCACCCCTATAGTGTTGATAGGAGTGCTTGTAATAGCGATTCATCATTATAAGTAACAACTCCCCTACTCATCTCATGGAGTGCATAGGAGAGCTACTGAAGCGTCATATAGGCTGATTCACCTAAGACATTGTAAAGCAGCTGTTAACCGCTTTGATTAACAAGAGCTGCTCGCTTTTAGGTCACGGCGCGCTTGATGCAGTAGCGGCTCAGTGTAGCCACTTGGCTGCTCGCGACCTTTAAATACTAAATCACAGGCCGCTTGGAACGCATAAGAGCTATCGAAATCAGGCGCCATGTTTTGGTAGTCAGGATCGCCCGCGTTTTGCTCATCGACCACTTTTGCCATACGTTTCATGGTTTCCATGACTTGCTCTTCGCTCACTACATCGTGATGCAACCAGTTGGTAATGTGCTGGCTTGAGATACGTAGAGTTGCACGGTCTTCCATTAGGCCGACGTCATTGATATCAGGTACTTTTGAGCAACCAACGCCTTGGTTTACCCAGCGTACGACATATCCTAAGATGCCCTGAGCGTTGTTCTCAAGCTCTTGACGCTTCTCTTCGTCGCTCCAATTGGCTTCACTGGTCAAAGGAATAGTTAAGATGTCATCGACGTTAGCGCGGCTACGTGATTTTAGCTTGTCTTGTACGTCTTTTACATTGACTTGATGATAGTGCATGGCATGTAAGGTTGCACCCGTTGGTGACGGTACCCAAGCCGTGCTAGCGCCTGACTGAGGATGCGCAGCTTTAGTCTCCATCATCTCTTTCATCTCATCAGGCTTGGCCCACATGCCTTTACCAATCTGAGCACGGCCTTGCAGACCTACCTCGAGACCAACATCGACGTTCCACTGCTCATAAGCGGGCTGCCATGCTTGCGACTTCATCTCGCCTTTACGTACGAATGGCCCTGCATTCATACTGGTATGCATCTCATCGCCGGTACGATCCAAAAAGCCAGTATTAATGAAGATGACGCGCTCCTGAGCTTGACGGATAGCGTTTTTTAGATTGACCGTCATGCGGCGCTCTTCGTCCATGATACCGATCTTTAAGGTATTACGCTCAAGACCTAACAAGTCCTCTGAGGCGTTAAACAAATCATTAGCCATCTTCACTTCATCAGGACCATGCATTTTTGGCTTAACGATATACATAGAGCCTTTACGTGAGTTTGACAGCTCAGTCTTGCCTTTTAGATCATTTAGGCTCAGTAACGGCGTCACTAAAGCGTCCATAATGCCTTCAAATATCTCCTCTTGACCGTTACCCAAGTCAACCAAGATAGCTGGGTTTTGCATCAAGTGTCCAACATTACGCAGTAGTAGCAGTGCACGGCCAGGAAGGACTAGCTCGCTGCCATCAGGCGCAGTATAAACGCGGTCTGGGTTTTGCTGACGAGTACGTGTCTTACCGCCTTTCTCAAACGTCTCTTGCAGATCACCGTTCATTAGGCCAAACCAGTTGCGATACACTTCGACTTTTTCTTCAGCATCGACTGCGGCAATAGAATCCTCACCATCTTGGATAGCGGTGATAGCAGATTCGAGTAACACATCTTTGATACCTGCCGCATCGTCTTTACCGATTGGGCTGTCTTTATCGATTTGAATCTCGGCATGCAGGTTGTTATTTTTGAGCAGCACCGCTGTTGGACTGCTTGCATCGCCCATGTAGCCTGCGAATTGACTGGCATCTTTGAGCTCAGTACTACTGTCACCTTGAGTGATTTGTAGCTTGCCATCGACCACTTCAAAACCAGTAACCTCAGTGTAAGAGCCGGATGCTAGCGCAAAGTTCTCATCTAAAAATTGCTTGGCGTAAGCGACAACAGCCGCGCCGCGCGTAGGATTGTAGCCGCCTTTAGCCTCTTGACCATTGTCATCACTGATAACATCTGTGCCATAAAGCGCATCGTACAAGCTACCCCAACGAGCGTTAGTCGCGTTCAAGGCATAGCGAGCGTTACGAACGGGTACGACCAACTGTGGCCCTGCAATATGAGCAATTTCGTCATCAACATTCTCTGTTGAGACCTGAAAGTCTTCGCCTTCTGGCAACAAATAGCCGATCTCTTGCAAGAACTGCTTGTACTTTGCAAAGTCTACTTCGCCGTTGCTAGTAGGGTTGTCTAGATGCCATTGATCTATTTTTTCTTGCATCTCACTACGAGTCGCAAGCAGAGCTTTATTACGCGGAGTGAACTCTTTGACTACCTTTTCAAATCCTGACCAGTAGCTTTCTGAATCTACGCCTACTTTTGGTAATACTTCGTTTTCGATAAAGTCATACATCTGCTTATCAATAGCGAGGCTGCCTTTTTGGATGCGATTGGCGTTTGAATCCTGACTCATAATGATATCCTTGTAATAGGTTTAGTGAGGCGCTTGAGCCATAAAGGGTGCTTAACTGAGAGTATCGTTATACCTTTATAGCTAATAAGCATTTAGAAGTCTTATAATCAATGTTCTTATAATGAATGATAGGCTCATGCTAAAATAATCTATGACATAATTATCCTAAAATCAAAGATTATCCTACTATCAAATCAGGAAATTAACAAGAATGCGCTATTTAGTAGCTAAATAGTCGCCTTGTATAAATATGATAGCCTTTACTACGGCTTGTTTAACTCGTATAAAGAAGCGCTAGGACGCTTATGACTTATGAGTATGATTAAACTGTAAGTAATCATTTCTGCTGAACGAAGCTGTCAATGATAAAATCTACTAAATTATTCACTTTATATGATTAGACTATGACTGATACCGAAACCAAAGTAATAAACGAAGATGCAAAACTAAATAAAAAGGCTTCTGTAGCTAAGACCAATAATAGCGCTAGCTTAAATCCCCAATACACCTCGTCTGCTCAGACCGTAACTTTAAATGTTGATCTATCAGCGGTTTATGCGTTTTTGGCAGGTCGGACGACACGCGCGTGGATAGATGCGGCAGTCAACAACTTGCCTATTATTATTCAAGATCATGCTAACTGCGAAAAAAAAGCGGCAGGAACCGCAATGAATCTAATGTTTCGCTATGAGTTCTCGCATGATCTGCAGTGCAAATTGGCCCAGTTAGTGAGGGAGGAGATGCTGCACTATGAGCAAGTATTAGGAATTATGAAGGAGCGTGGGCAAGAGTGGCAACATCTAGGCGCAGGCCGTTATGCCAAAGGCATGATAAAACACAAACGCACCTTTGAACCTGCGGCTATGGTCGATGTACTCATTATTGGGGCTTTTATAGAAGCGCGTTCATGTGAGCGTTTCGCTGCTCTTGCAGAAGTAATAGAAGATGAGCGCTTAGCCAAATACTATCGTTACTTGCTCAAATCTGAGAGTCGTCATTTTGAAGATTATCTACAGTTAGCACAGTCGCTAGCGACCGAGAATATCGATGAGCGCGTAGATTTTTTTAGGGCGGTAGAGGCTGAGCTCATTACAAGCCCCGATGAAGAGTTACGCTTTCATAGTGGCGTGCCTGTCTAATTGACGGTTTAGCTAATTGACAACTTAATTGACAATCAAATACCGTCACCACTAGCTATAGCTAATGGTAACGGTATCCCAATGACTCTATGATACGAGTGTAAGCTGTCTACAAAAAAACAGCCTTTCACTCCCTGTCATTAGAAACTAAAAAGGCTGCTTTTTTATAAACTCGTTGTACTACCTACTTCTTCGTTTCAGTAATACTAGTATCATGCTGTTTGTGATCTTTCACCACATTATGCGGATCGTGATCGCCTGAGGCTTGCTCAGCAGCGGCCGGATTAACTTTTTGGAGAGCATCATCCGGCACAATACCTTCATTGTCATTCGCGTCTTTTAACTTATAATCTTCGTTGTCATTTTTCATGAATAATCCTTTTCAATAATTCATTTTAAAACCTGATATAAAAGTATGTCCTCAATCTAAATAAACGAGCAAGTAATATGCTAAAAACGAGAATATACTCTAAGCTTCTAAACCTTTAAGCTAACAAATATAGAATTTAGTCTTTCTCATCAGGATTTAGGATGCGAGTTTGCGCATTATCAATGCTTGCATAACGGTTCATATCGTTAAGCCCTTTGCTTTTGGGTTCTTCACTACCCACCGTTTGATCATTGACACCTTCATCAAAAGGGCTGCTGCCTTGCTGATCACGACGATCCGGTTGACGCGCTGGATTATCGCCATCATTAACATGTTTTGAATCTACAATCTCATCTTCAAAGGTATCTGTGCCTTTGTTGACGTCAGTATTTTCTTCTATTTTTTCATGATTGCGTACTGTATTACTAGCTGTTTCATGACCAACTGTTTCGCGATTGCGTACATCACTCACACGAGTACTATCGACGACATCATCAGTAACTAGAGTTGAACCATCCGCTCTGACATGATTATCTATTGGCTCATCAGCATGAGTGGCGTTATGGGTGCCGTCTACCATTTCGCTTATAGCATCATGGCTACTAATTGGCGTCTTAGTAAGTGCTGGATCATTAGTTTTCATTGTGACATCCTTTATTATAGTTATGAATAATGGCAAGTATGGCTTAAGGTGTAATGCTTTAACCATCAAACGCTATAGAGCTCAACACCCTATTTATATATTATTATTTTTCTTACTTAAGTCGTGCGCATTGAGATCGGCTACATTTTTGCCGCCTGCAGGCAGATCCTCCTCCTTACGGGGGTCAGAATAGACTTCATCAGTCTCTTGTGAGGCTTGCTCAGGACCATCTATATTTGGCTTATGCTTTCGGCCTTCATAACTATCAGTTGGGTTTTCGCGCTTAGCCATTACTGGATCATCAATAGGCACTATCTCTTCGTTGTTAGGTCCAGTATTATTTGCTACCGCTCGCGTTTTATTATCCGTAATCGTTGTTTTATTAACCATAATATGTCCCTCTATCGATTGTTTTGATGATTCTCTACTCGTTTTTTAAATACTGTATTTTCAAGTGCATTATTTATAAATACGTTATTTGTAGATATCTCATTTTCTGTAGAGACATTACTTGTCAGTACGAGCTTGATCATCTATAAAGGATGTTTTTTCATTTTCCGATAATTCTTTAGGCGTTCCTGAAGCAGTATCTTGTTCTAGATTTTTTTCAATCTTATCGGCATCGGCTTTATTGGCGGCTTGTTGAACATCAGATTTATTATCATTAGTGTTGCTCATAGTGTTATTCCTATTCTTATGATTGAATGGTAGGTAAGAACTACCTTCAATTATAGAAAAAAGCGCAAACCATGCACCAGTGCACTGCCGTATCAATATGTGAATAAATGTGAGGTTACAAGACAGTTTGTAACCTTTACAAGATAGAGCGGTGTGATTAGGGTTTATTCATCAACGTGGTTGATGACACTGAGTAAATGGTTTTGCGCAATATGCGGCAGAGCGTTTTGCGCCGGACTTAACTGCTGCCAACGACCGTCTCCTGCCAGCGTCCAAGCTTGTACATTATCCTTGAGATAGTTTTGTAGACCGTCTTGATAGATTTGCGCGAATAGTTTCTTATCTTCGATAGGAAAGGCGACTTCGACGCGGTGAAATAAGTTGCGATCCATCCAGTCGGCACTGCCCAAATACAGACGCTCATCACCGCCATTATGAAAGTAATAGATGCGCGTATGCTCCAAAAAACGTCCCACGATAGAGCGCACAGTGATGTTTTCAGACAGCCCTTTGACTTGCGGACGCAGACAGCAGATCGAGCGCAAAATAAGCTCGATTTTGACCCCAGCTTGTGAGGCATCGTAGAGCTTGGCAATAAGGCGACGCTCGGTTAAGGCGTTGACTTTGATAATCGTATGCGCGCGCTTGCCTGCTTTGGCATGAGTGATTTCATCGTCAATGAAGCTCATTAGCTTCTCATGCAAGGTAAAGGGCGCATGTAGCAGTTTTTTGAGAGTGGCAGGCTTACCCATTCCCGTCAGTTCTTGGAAGATTTTGTGTACATCCTCTGAGATATCAGGATCAGCGGTGAATAGCCCGTAGTCGGTATAAACTTTGGCGTTGGCAGCGTGATAGTTACCCGTGCCCAGATGAACATACCGGCGAATGCGATCATCTTCACGGCGGACAATAAGCATCAGCTTGGCGTGGGTTTTGTAGCCGACGATGCCATAAACGACGACCGCACCTGCTTCTTGTAGATAATTAGCCACCGCAATATTGGAGGCTTCATCAAAACGTGCGCGCAGCTCAATCACCGCCGTCACTTCCTTACCATTACGCGCGGCGGCGGCTAAGGCTTGGACAATCTCAGAGTTGGTACCTGAGCGATACAAGGTTTGCTTAATCGCTAATACCTTCGGATCGCTTGCCGCTTGCCAAAGTAGATTCACAATCGGCGAGAAAGCATGGAAAGGATGATGAACGAGCACATCGCCTTTACGCATCGCGCCAAACATACTCGTCGAACGATCGAGCTTATCGAACTCACGGCGAAACGGTTTGGGGACAATATGAGTAAAAGACTGATAACGCAGTTTGGGAATATTAAAGTCAAATAGCAGTCGCGTTAAGTTCACCGGTCCGTTGACCCGGTACAGCTGGTTATCGTGTAGCTCAAATTCGTTCAGCAGATAATCGCTGATAGGCGTTGGGCAATCGGTGGTCACCTCAAGGCGCACCTTATCTCCAAAGCGGCGATTTTCAAGCTCACCCTCCAGCGCTTTAGCGATATCATCGACATCGTCCGCAAGATCGAGATCAGCGTTTCGAGTGAGACGAAACTGATGGCAGCCGGTGACATTCATACCGGGGAAGAGCTCGCCCACATGTTCATGGATGACGGCTGAGAGCATGACATGGTGCTCCTTGCCGCCCGTCAGCTCATTAGGCAGACGGATGACACGCGGCAGACTACGCGGCGCAGGCACAATCGCTAAATTGATATCGCGGCCAAAAGCATCTTTGCCCTCTAAAGTGGCGATAAAGTTGAGGCTTTTATTAACTAGGCGCGGGAATGGGTGCGCCGGATCAATACTAATCGGCGTCAGTACCGGCGAGACTTGCTCAATGAAATAGCGCTTCATCCACGCCGATTGCTGCGCGTTCAGCTCATCACGGCGCAGATAGCGAATGTCCTCTTTTGCCAGTGCTGGCAGGATATCTTCGTTCAAAATACGATACTGCTCATCGATAGCCTCATGCGCCACCGCTGATATTTCACTGAGTATCTCACTTGGGCGCATACCATGCGGGCTACTAGGAACATCGCCTATATTGAGCTTTTGCATGATACCCGCCACGCGAATCTCAAAAAACTCATCCATGTTTGAGGAAAATATAATCAAAAAGAATAGCCGCTCAAGGAGGGGATGTCGAGGGCTTGCCGCTTGCGCTAAGACACGCAGATTGAACTGCAATAAAGACAAATCGCGATGAATGTAAGCGCTCGATGAATAACTGCCATCGTCGAAGCGTTGCCAGTTGATTTGGGTGAGGCTGTGGTTAGTTGAGCGCTGATGGCTAAGTGTCGTGGTTTGCTTTTTATCAATGGCATTACCAGTATTTTTTGCTTCATTAGAATGATCAACCATCTCACTACTCCTTATTGTGATTAAAAATACTAGAACGCCTTCATATTAGCGTCGATAAACAGCCTTGTACTTACTAAGAGCTCGTAAATCGTTAATAGTGGCTATGCGACTTGTGGTAATACGGCATTTTTCATTCGGTTTTTGATAATGCGCTGCTTATTACGTAGACGTTTATTGCCCTGATTGTTTTCATAATATTTAGGGTTGGTCAGCATACTAATCAGTAGTGCTGACTCATCGCGATTGAGATCGGCGGCAGATTTATTAAAATAATGCCTAGCTGCGGCCTCGATACCGTAGACACCGTTGCCAAACTCAGCGACATTTAAATAAGCAGTCAGAATGCGCGGCTTATCCCAAAACGTCTCAATCATTACCGTGATGACCGCCTCATCGGCTTTACGTACGTAGGAGCGATGCGAGGTCAGAAACAAATTTTTGGCCAATTGCTGGGTAATCGTCGAGCCACCAGCCGTCGCCTTACCCGAAGCTTCATTCTTCTTTTGCGCCTCTTTGATACCTTTCATATCGAAGCCATGATGTTGGCTAAAAGTCGAGTCTTCACTGACAATCGCCGCTTGCTTAGCAGACTTAGCGATTTGATCATATTCCACCCACTCTTGGGTGACCTCCCCGCCGCTCAGACGATGCGTCAGCATAAACATACTATTGTTAATAGGCTGGCTCTTCCATACCAGCAGCAGTGCTGCAACTAGGATATGAAAAGCGACGATTATCAGTATAATCGCGCCTAATAATCGTTTAAAAAAACTACCAAAACTTGTCATGCGCAAGATATCCGAATAAGTAAGGATGAAGCGTTATAAAAATTTACCAAAACTAAAAAAGCTTAAAATTGTCACTCAAAACATTCATTTGCTTCTGCACTCTAAATCGTCAGTGAGCAAGCTATCTTACCCAATCTCACAATCGCTGTCACGGCTACTGTTATTATAGGCAAGATTTCTCTATCATATGACTATCCTCTACCTTATACCGCTAAAGGCATAAGCAAACCTTCAGCCCAAAATTTACGATGCTTGTAAAGATGAATACAAAAATGAGTATAACTATGGCTAATGATGACCTGCAGCACTATCAAACAGACAATGACGATAATAGCTACAATAATAATGGCGCTAACCATAAAACCATCGCGGCGCTCAGAGAACGTATGCTAGAAGCATTACCTAGGCTCGCCCGTGATGACATCCGTCAGCAACCATGGTTACTCGGCACGACAGGCTGTCACTTGTGTGATGTCGCTGAGAGCCTAATGACTCAGTTAGCAGCAGTGCAGCCTGTCACTTATCGTTATATAGATATCAGCGACTTAAATGAGACGTTAATGATGAAATTCGCTACCACTATTCCGGTAGTACTCACGCCAACCCAGCGCTTAGATTATCCTTTTTCAGTGCTGGATTTGCAGCAGTTGTTAAGTGAATAATAGCTAAAAACTAACGACGAAAACAAATAACGTCACCGTATCGAGACCGTCATGAAAGACTTAACTAAAATTACCGAAATCGAAGATCTGCGCCGCGTTGCAGAACGTAAAGTGCCACGGATGTTTTACGATTATGTCGATTCAGGCTCGTGGACGCAAACTACCTATCGTAATAACGAGACCGATTTTGATCGTATTAAGTTGCGTCAGCGCGTGTTAGTCGATATGGAAAACCGCTCGCTTGCGACCACGATGATCGGTGAAAAAGTCAACATGCCTGTCGCTATCGCGCCCACTGGCTTCACTGGTATGATGTGGGCGGACGGTGAGATTCATGCCGCGCGCGCCGCGGAAAAGTTCGGAGTACCGTTTTCGCTGTCAACCATGAGTATTTGTTCGATTGAAGATGTGGCTCAAAATACCAGTGCGCCATTTTGGTTTCAGCTCTACGTGATGCGCGATCAGGAATTTATGGCTAACCTGATTCGCCGCGCAAAAGACGCTAACTGTTCCGCGCTGATATTGACTGCCGATTTACAAGTGCTCGGTCAGCGTCATAAAGACATCAAAAATGGACTCTCTGCGCCGCCGAAGCCTACTTTAGCCAATATTCTAAATTTGATGACTAAGCCTGAGTGGTGCCTAAATATGCTGGGTACTAAAAGACGTACCTTTGGCAATATCGTCGGTCATGCCAAAAATGTCGAGGACATCTCCTCCTTATCGGCGTGGACAGCGGAGCAATTCGATCCTGGCCTGAGCTGGGGAGACGTGTCGCGTATCAAAGATCAATGGGGCGGTAAGCTGATTATCAAAGGAATTATGGAGCCTGAGGATGCGATACTAGCCGCGCGTAGTGGCGCTGATGCTCTAGTCGTCTCTAACCATGGCGGTCGTCAGCTTGATGGCGCGCCCTCCTCTATTGCCGCGCTTAGCGATATCGTACAAGCAGTAAGAGCCGAGAATAGTCAGATTGAGATTTGGCTCGATAGCGGAATTCGCTCAGGGCAAGACGTCCTTAAAGCGATGGCGTTAGGAGCTAATGGCACGATGATCGGACGGGCGTTTCTCTATGGTCTTGGCGCTTATGGTGAAGATGGTGTACGCCGCGCCCTTGAGCTGATCTATAACGAATGTGATATCAGCATGGCATTTTGTGGTCATACCGATATCAATAAAGTTACTGACGATATCTTGGTCAATGGCACGTATGAGCAGCTCAAATCGGCTCTGCCTTATCTTGCGCCGATGCGCTGGTAGTATTAGCCTTGTAGGTTCAAAGTTATACCAAGCGTAGCTTAAACTTTTGAGTGTTTAAGATGACTAGATACATAGGCATTCTTTTTTATAGCAGCGCAAACCTTTATACTGCTCATCTTTACTTATCATCAATATATAGCCGCATTTATGACTATTAAGCAGCTTTTTAGCACCGCGCCTGTCACCACTTTATTGCTTATCAGTTTTATCGGACTGTTTATCATACAACTACTGACTGGGGTGGACGCAAATAACCCTTCTACAGAGGCGCTACTCAATTGGGGCGCGAATGCCTTGCCCTTCACTATGGGCGAGGAGCCTTGGCGCTTAATCAGTAGCGGCTTTTTGCATATTGGCCTGATGCACTTGCTATTTAATAGCTTTGCGATGTACTTTTTTGGCCAAATCGCTGAGCCGATGTTTGGCTCAAGTAAATTCTTGGCGCTATTCTTACTAGCGGTGGTCGGCGGTAACGTCCTCAATAATCATGTGACTTGGCAAGCAATCATAGACGGCAGCGGTCAGCCTGGACTATCAGCAGGCGCGTCTGGCGGTATTATGGGTATCGGTGCCGCTTTACTAGTTGCGGCGTTTTTTAAGATGTCAGTCAACGGCATGGTGCTCAATCTAAAAAGCCTAATCATCATTATGGGCATCAACTTAGTCTACGGCTTTGCGGTGCCGGGTATTGATAATGCAGGACATATCGGCGGCGCTATTACCGGCTTGCTCATCGCGCTGCCTATTGCCTTCGCTTATCGTCAGCGGGAGTTGGCACGGCAAGCGGCTATGGCGCAATCGCAACAAGCTTATCAAAACGCGGTTCAGCATAGCTACTCAAGTAATAATCAGCATAGCTATCAGACTAGCCTACAAAACACTCATCGCGATAATCCGCCCCTTACTGATATATTTGCTGATAATAATAGTCAAATCCCTGTAAACTTAAACAATAACGTAGATAGCGCTAATTTAGAGCGAAGTGGTGACTATATTAATCAGCATCCCACTTATATTGATCCCAAAAAGTTTGCGCCAGAGCTTATTGAGTTGAGCCTTATCTGGCGACTGCTGCCTTGGATAGTCATGATAATTATTGTGATAGGCTTTTTTTGGTGGTGGCAAGGTATCCATAACCAGATATTGCAAATATTAGCTGCAAGTGAATAATCAATATTAGCTCAATCGATAAGCACTAACAATTTTTGAACTTACCTATCCTCTATTTATGAGATCCGATTATGTTTAAACTCTCTTCTCCACATTTCATTTATCGCTCTGCGCTTATAGCTTTAGCCAACACAGCTTTATTAAGTGTCGCTAGCAGCGCAAGTGCCGCACCCTTCAAAAACTTGGCTGCGGATCAAGACGCTCAGCTTAGCGTAGGCGTCAATGCGCTCTATTCCAATAGCGCTTATGACTTGGACGATAACGAAGTACGAGTCCTGCCAGGCGTATTTTATGACAACAATAAAATATACGCGCGCGGCGCTAGTGCTGGCGCTTATCTGATTAACGATGGTACAAACCAGCTATCCGCGTATGCTCAACTAGCAGGTAATTCATTCGACCCTGATGATGCTAATGGCGCACTGCAAGGTCTCGATGAGCGTAAGATATCTGCCGCAGCCGGTATCACTTATCTACGTCGTACGCCTGTTGGCGGTTTCCGTATTCAAGCCGCTACTGACATCTTGGATCGTAGTGGCGGCAATACTGCTCGCTTAACCTATCTGGCGCGCATTACTAAGAATAAGCTAACCGTCTATCCAAGCGTCGGCTTTGAATATCATGATGATAAATACAACGAGTATTATTATGGCGTCAGCGATGAAGAATCCGCGAAAACAGGTGTCGCCGCATATAAATCAAACTCAAGCTTAAACCCTTATATTAATGTTAGCGCCAACTATGACTTCAATGAGTGCTTCGCAGGATTCTTTAATCAAAGCTTAAGCTATCTACCGAATGAGCAATACGATAGCCCAATGGTTGATTCGCGTACAGACTCAACGACCACACTTGGGTTGCTTTATAAGTTCTAAGGTCTTGAGGTTTATAATTTCAAGATAAGAAGGCTGAGCGTTTTGTTCAGTCTTTTTGTTTTGGGACAAAATAAATCTGTAGGGTGCTGCCCTGCGCACTGATTCCGGAGATATTTTTCGATAATGTTGTGCGTGGCGACACCCTACACATAGCTTTCATACTGCTATTGATACTCTTTGTTTTGGTTTTTGAAAACTTAATTTCTCTTTTTATTGTATATCGATAAACTTCAATTATAAAATCTTCATTTTATAGGTTATCACTCAGCTAAAACCTATCCAATCAGAAATTGAATTCAAAACTAAAAAGACCTTGCCACCTATTTATAAAGTTCACAAGGTCTTCTTAGTTAAAATCAAAATCGGTAGGTTACGCTTCGTTCACCTACCCTATTAGCTAGCCTTTAATCTTCACAATAGAAGCGACATTACAGCCTTTATAAACAATTTCGCTCTTAGCGTTTTGGATATTAGCAGAGGACTTGTGATAGTTATTCAGACGCAGAGGCCCTGTCATAATACTAAAGTTATTTTCATCACCGAATACCGTTGAGACGTTATCCGTACGGGCTAAGTTAATCGGTAAAAATCTTGTCTTGCCATTTAAATTGGCCTCGGCAAAGGTAGGTAGATATTGCTTATTGAAGCCATAAGTTACACTGACTTTATTGTTGTTTTGGCAAGTATAATTCACTTGTCTATGCTTAATAGCGGTGTCATAACTCTCACTTGGCTCCATGACATTATCTGAATACGCCAATGCTGAACCCGAACCTAATGCTGCCATCATAATAGCGGCTGATGATAATACTGCTGTTATATTTTTCATTATAGTACCTCTTTTATTCGTTAATATTATTATAGTGAGTCGAAAATAGAGCTAAAACTTAGTTATTATTATATTATCTAGAGACGCTATTTACGGCGTTTTCATCTACTAGCCCTTCCTGACTCTTTCCTATCCCTATAGTCTAACCAAAACATAAATTATGGCTGTTATAAATATAAGTGAGCTTGTTGCCTGAGAGTAAGCCATTGTTGCTTGCTATGAATTCGCTTTAATTCACAGATAAAAAAAGACCCTGTCATCTTTCTATAAAAGGTGACAGGGTCTTGTCATACTTACGAGAACAAAATCACATTAAGAAGGATGCACCATATCCGCTGGCGTGACCCACTCATCAAACTGCGCTTCGGTCATTAGATCTAGCTCAACCGCGACTTGCTTCAACGTTTTGTTTTCTTTATACGCCGTCTTAGCAATTTTCGCTGCGTTTTCATAACCAACATGACGGTTCAAGGCTGTCACTAGCATGAGCGAATTATGCAAGAAGTCGTCGATTTTTTCTTTGACTGGCTCGATACCGACCGCGCAGTTATCATTGAAGCTATTGCACGCATCACCCAAGAGCTGGATAGATTGCAATAGGTTAAACGCGATCACCGGCTTATAAACGTTGAGCTCAAAGTTACCTGACGCGCCTGCCATGCTGATAGTCGTATCGTTACCCATAACCTGAGCCACAACCATAGTCATCGCTTCTGACTGAGTTGGGTTGACTTTACCCGGCATGATAGATGAGCCTGGCTCGTTCTCTGGAATCGTCAATTCGCCTAGACCACAGCGAGGGCCTGATGCCAACCAACGTACATCGTTAGCGATTTTGTTTAAGCTACCTGCTAGCGTTTTTAGTGCGCCAGAAGCAAATACTTCAGCATCACGCGCCGCTAGTGCTTCAAATTTATTTGGTGATGTGACAAATGGCAGACCAGTCAAGGTTGATAATTGCTTAGCGGCTTTTACCGCATAATCAGGGTGAGCGTTTAAACCAGTACCAACCGCCGTGCCGCCTAGTGGCAATTCATATAGACCTTGTAGCGCGTTATCGATACGAGTCAATGAATGGTCAAGTTGGCTGACATAACCGCTGAACTCTTGCCCTAAGGTCAAAGGCGTGGCGTCTTGTAAATGCGTACGACCGATTTTGACGATGCTATCGAATTCTTTGGCTTTTTTATCTAGTGTATCACGTAGCGCTTTCACGGCTGGGATAAGCAAGCTGTTGATTTGACGAGCAGCAGCGACACGAATAGCGGTTGGGAAGCTGTCGTTGGTAGATTGGGCGTGGTTGACATGGTCGTTAGGATGAATTGGCGTATAGCTACCACGCTCGTTTCCTGCGATTTCATTAGCACGGTTGGCTAGGACTTCGTTCATGTTCATGTTCGACTGTGTACCAGAACCGGTTTGCCATACAACAAGTGGAAACTGATCGGTAAGCCCACCATTGATGACTTCATCAGCCGCTTGCACGATGAGGTCGCGCTTATCATCTTCGATACGCTCTAGGCTTGCATTGGTAATCGCAGCGGCTTTTTTGACTAGTGCCATCGCCTCAATCATCGGACGCGGTAGCGTCTCGCCGCCAATCTTGAAGTTTTCACGGCTACGCTGGGTTTGTGCGCCCCAATAAGCTTCGCTTGGGACTTCCACGTTGCCCATAGTGTCTTTTTCGGTGCGAGTGGCCTGATTCTGTGACATAACGATCCTCTTTTATTAGTGATTAACAACTGGTTTATTATAAAAAGTGCAACTAAGGCTGCACATAAGGAAAATAGGCTGTAAAGTGGGGTTATGATAGCATGGCTTATCATAAATTTCTCCAAGCCGATGTGAGTATTTATAACGAGACACGGAATAAATAGACGCTGAGTAAAAGTGATTTATTGCCACAATATTTTCCTAACCAATACTGTAAATACCATTATGACAACCAATCCATCTAGACGTCAGTTTACCCGCCTGCGCCGAGCGCTTTCTAATGCTGAGCGCAGACATTTAGCACAAGCGGCCAGTTTGCATTTAGTTAAACTCCAGCAGCGCTTGCCTGCCAATGCACGTATCGGTATTTACTACGACGGCTTTGGTGAGTTGCCTACTCAGCCAATACTAGACTGGTGCCAACGTCTAAACTATCAAGCGTATTTACCGGTCGTTGGCTCATTAGGCAATGACGATAAACGCTTGCGCTTTGTACCGATTTACCATTTCAAACTCATCAATGTACCGACGCGCATCCATAGATTGGGTATGCCGCAAAATCATAGCCGCAAACTACTTTGGGCAAGGGAGTTAGACGTTATTATTTGTCCGCTAGTCGCAGTCGATAAACAGGGCAATCGCATGGGGATGGGCGGCGGCTTTTATGATACTACCCTTGGCAAAAGCTATCAGGCAAGGTTAAAGAAACCGTTGAAAATTGGCTGGTGCTATGACTTTCAAGTTGTTAAGCAATTAGAGCGTCAACCGTGGGATGTGCCTTTAGATGGTTTGATTACGCCTAGTGGCATAAGGTGGTTTAAACCTAATCTTATTCATGAGTCTGGACCAGAAGCCTCTAGCGCTGATACGGTTGACACTTATTTGCAAACACTTGGGAATGACGACGCTAGGGAGAAGCTTTACTACAGTCAGGAACAGACTTTTAGCGGTGATGAGTTGGGTAGAGTTATCAATGAAAAGCGTTTGAATGAACTACTAGCGCAAAGTGATGAGTTTTTGAGTAGTTTAAGTGGTGAGATTGAGGATTTTGGTGAAGATGATGAATTAAAGTGAATAATGTGTATGGTGCGTAGAAAGCACCCTACTCAGCACAGCTTTTAGCGCATACATAGTGTTAATATAAAAAAGCTACCTTAATGGTAGCTTTTTAGGTTAATCATTATAAAACTAAATCTACAACACCATCGCTGCAATCCAGCCAAACACAAGCAGCGGTATATTGTAATGAATAAAGGTTGGCACTACACTGTCTCTAATGTGATCATGCTGACCGTCAACATTAAGACCAGACGTCGGCCCCAAAGTTGAGTCTGACGCTGGCGATCCTGCATCACCCAAAGCCCCAGCAGTACCAATAATAGCGACGGTTGCCAGTGGCGAAAACCCCAACGACATACACAGCGGCACATAAATAGCGGCAATAATTGGAATGGTTGAGAATGAAGAACCAATGCCCATCGTCACCACCAAACCAATACCCAGCATAACCAATGCAGCAATAGCTTTATTTCCTGCAAATAGAGTAGTCGCGCCATCAATCAGCGGCGCAATCTCTCCGGTCGCTTTCATCACTTCGGCAAAACCCTGCGCGGTAATCATAATAAAGCCAATCATTGCCATCAGCTTGATACCATCGTTAAACACGGTATCCGCTTCGCGCCACTTGACTACCCCAGTTGCCATAAACACCGCAAAGCCAAACATGGAGCCGAGCAATAGCGAATCGGTATAGAGCTGCACCACAAACGCAGTGACAATGGCAGCTAGCGCAATAAGCGTCTTTATTTTACTTTGCGTTTGCGCGCCAGCGGTTGTTTTGCTTAGCTCATCACCTTTTAACCCTTCACTTTGCATAGCGGCATCGCGAGCCTCTTTATCTATCGCCACTTGTTTATATTGGCGCGGCCTACGATAGCTGATAAATACGGCGGTCAGTAAACCAATCAACATACCGAGTGCCGGAATTGCCATGGCCTTAACTACAGAAATATCGCTGATATCAATGCCCGCCTCGCCGACGTTCTTTAGCATTATTTGGTTGAGATAAATATCACCGAAACCATAGGGAATAAACATATAAGTGGTGACTAAACCAAAGGTCAATAGACAGGCGATTAAGCGTCTATCAATCTGCATGCGGTTAAAAGCGAGCAACAATGGCGGCACGAGCAGCGGAATAAAGGCAATATGAATAGGAATAAGGTTTTGACTAAAGCAGCTCATGGTGATTAAGCCTGCAAACAGCATGTATTTAATCATGCCGCCTGCTCCTATACCTGCGCCGCCCGCATCGATACGCTTGATAACCGCCCCTGCCAATGACTGCGGCAATCCTGAATGCGCAATCGCTACTGCAAAAGCACCAAGTAACGCATAAGATAGGGCGATTTGCGCGCCATTACGGATGCCTTCTTGAAAGGCCTCTAAAGTTTCAGTAATCCCTAAACCCGCTAGCAAGCCGCCTGCCAGAGCGCCGATGAGCAAACTGAGTACCACATGGACTCGTGCCAGTGACAGCCCAAGCATAATCACTACTGCTAGTAGCACCGCGTTGATGGTCATACTTTTTGCCCCTTGTTAGCCTCAATATCACTCTTCGCATTATCAAAAAATCTAAATATTAACCTGTCTATAAGACGGGCGCTAGTTTACCTGATTCTACCGATAAAGCCTATGCGCAAAACCCGATAGACAGTGCTAAGCATAGAGCTAAGAATGGAAGTCAGCGGCAAAAACAACGCCATCATCTGCCTTGCACTAATTTATACTGCGTTAACGGATAAGCCTTGCAATTTAGTATAGAAACACCATTTATCTATCATGAAACACTAACTTGACTGAACGAGTCTAGTGAATAAGGAAAGACTATATGACTGACTATAATATTGATAAAGACAATATCGACATCGATGTGTCAGCAGCAACGCCTGATACTGACGAACAAAATGTTGATAAAAACGCTACCGATAATGGCTCAGACAATCATTTGCCACTATTGGCACTACGTGACGTGGTCGTTTATCCGCATATGCAAATCGCGCTGTTTGTCGGCCGTGCGCCATCGGTAAAAGCGGTGGAGCTGGCGCAAGCAGAATATGGCGATAAAGTACTCGTCGTTGCGCAAAAAGACTCGCTAACCGAAGATATTGACCAAGATAACCTCTATCAATACGGTACGGTTTGCCGCATTGTTAGCACGATGCCGCATGATAGCGATGAGAACTGCATCAAAGTATTGATCGAAGGCCAGTATCGTGCCCGTGTCGATGCTATAGAAAACCATGCAGACAGCCATGATGACGTCTTGATGGCGACTTTTGAGCGCGCTGATCTTGAAGTTAAGCTCGACGATAGTCAACAAAAAAATACCATCAAAGCGCTGACCGGTCTGTTTGAGAGCTACGCCGATGCGCGTCTACGTAATGCGCGTGAGCTGACTCGCGTAGCGAAGCGTATCGATGACCTATTGGAGCTCATGTACTTTATCTCTACTCGGGTCTCGATGGATTTGGACGTTAAGCAATCGTTCTTAGAACAGGACGATCTCAAAGCGCACATCAATACTTTGACAGAGTATCTCGTTAAGCAAAGCGCTGAGCAGAATATCGAACAAGATATCCAAGATGCGGTGCGTCAGCAAATGGAAGACAATCAGCGTGAATACTTCTTAAACGAGAAGATGAAAGCTATCAAAAATGAGCTGTCAGATATGAATGATGGCGCGTTTGATGGTGAAGATGATGTCAGCGAGCTTGAACAGCGTTTAGAAGACGCGGATCTGCCAGAAGACGTCCGCAAAAAAGCAGAGCAAGAGCTGAAGAAACTAAAAATGATGCCGCCTGCATCAAGTGAGTCTTCAGTTGTGCGTAACTACATCGAATGGATATTAGACACGCCGTGGAATGCAACGAGCAAAGTCTCTATCAATTTAGAAAAAGCCAAAAACGTACTCGATGAAGATCACTATGGCTTGCAAGATGTCAAAGATCGTATCTTAGAGTATCTCGCCGTACAGTCGCGCGTTAAAAAATTGCGTGGGCCGATTCTGTGTTTGGTCGGTCCTCCTGGTGTCGGTAAAACATCCTTAGGTGAGTCTATTGCCCGAGCAACTGGCCGTAAGTTCGTACGTATGGCGCTTGGCGGTGTACGTGATGAAGCGGAAATTCGTGGTCATCGCCGGACTTATATTGGCGCAATGCCGGGTAAAATCGTGCAGTCATTAGCCAAAGTCGAAGTCAAAAACCCGCTATTCTTATTAGATGAAGTCGATAAGATGGCGCAAGACTTCCGTGGTGATCCTGCCTCAGCCTTGCTTGAGGTGCTCGATCCATCACAGAATGATAGCTTTAATGATCATTACCTTGATATGGACTTGGATCTCTCGCAAGTGATGTTTATCTGTACTGCGAACAGTATGGATATCCCGCCTGCGCTACTGGACCGTATGGAAGTAATTCGTCTGCCGGGCTATACCGAAGAAGAAAAGGTCAATATCGCCCAAAAGTACCTTGTTCCAAAAGCGATTAAGCAAAACGGTCTAAAAGACGGCGAGATTGAGATTGTCGAAGCGGCGTTGCATAGCATCGTGCGTAGCTATACGCGAGAAGCAGGTGTGCGTAACCTAGAGCGTGAAGTCAATAAGATCTGCCGTAAAGTGGTTCGCGGCTCAGTTGAGAGTCATGGCGCGCGAGCTCCGAAAAAAGATGATCGTGAGCTTGTCGTTGTCGATGATAGCAATATCAATGACTATTTAGGCGTACATCAGTATGACTATGGTTTAGCTGAAAAAGACGCTGAGATCGGCCGCGTAACCGGCCTTGCTTGGACGCAAGTCGGTGGGGAATTATTAACCATCGAGGCAGTAGCGATGAAAGGCAAAGGCGAGCTGGCGTTTACCGGTTCTCTCGGTGACGTGATGAAAGAGTCTATTCGCGCAGCGATGAGCGTCGTACGAGCGCGCGGTGATAGCTTAGGTATCGATTATGAGACCTTTAAGACCACTGACGTCCACGTACATATGCCAGAGGGCGCAACGCCAAAAGACGGTCCTTCTGCTGGCGGTGCGTTGACCACAGCATTAGTGTCGGCTATTACTGGTATCGCTATCCGGCCTGATATTGCGATGACTGGTGAAATTACGTTGCGCGGTAAAATCCTGCGTATCGGTGGTCTCAAGGAGAAGCTACTAGCGGCACATCGCGGTGGTATCAAGCACGTGTTGATCCCAGCGACCAACGAGCGCGACTTGGCGGATATTCCTGATAACGTCAAGGAAGGTCTGACCATCCAGCCAGTAGCGACGATTGACGAAGTGCTACAAGCGGCTTTAGTGAGTATGCCAAAACCTCTGAAGCCTGCCAAAGCAGTAGTAGATACCACTTCAAAAAAGTCACTACATAGCTAAGCTGTAGCTGACAAAGTTGTACTTAACGAGAGCCGTTTACTTCAGGGTAAACGGCTTTTTTGTGTCGTGCGCATTTCCATAAATTAATTCAGCTCAAAGCTGTGCTATATTTTAGGCAAATATTCATTTGATCAGCCGCAATGGTTTTAAAAAACGGGCGAAACGCTTATTTGGTAGAACGACAAAAAAAGTCACGTAAATAAAGTAGACCTCTGAATGAAAAAAGCTTAAGGATAAAGTCGATGACGCATTTCATAAACAAATTGCAGGTTACGATTTTAATCGTGGGATTTGCTGTATCAGGTTTAATCGGCTGTCAAACCCTCAGTAATTCCCCTAGCACTCGTATAATGAAAAAAGCGCAAAACCCCACCGAAACTATCGCAGATTTGCCTATCACTTACGAGTTATTAGGGCGCTATCAATGGCGGCTAGTCAGCGCAACTAATAGCGACAACCAGACGATTACAGAACTCAGTCGTCCCGGCTTTCCAGTAACAGCTTATTTTGGCTATAGGTTTAATGATGAGCATCACGTCGGCTTTAGCTCTGATTGTAATGGTGTCGGCGGCCCTTATACTTTGAGCGCTGATTATTTACTCACTATAGGATCAGGGCCACAAACCTTGATAGGCTGCGGTCCTAAACGTGAAGCGGCAGAAGATAAAATAAGAGCGCTTGAGCAATCCAGTCAAAGCCAGCTCACCTTGACGCAGCTTGCAAATAGCAATATCGACAATCCAAGCTTGCCTTATTATTTACTCACACAGAAAATGGCTAATGGCGAGACTTTGATTTGGAAGAATAGCGTTATTGTTAGCAAATAAACAGCATACAGACTCGCTGACTTATTAAGAAGAGACCTTAATAACTTACATTTATTAACCGATTGTTGCGCTTTTGCCCAATAGTTGTGGGTACTCTCTCGCTATACTATTTTTGACATCAACGCATGTTGCACTAAATTCAAAGAATAAAATAATTACAAATGGAGAGAATAATGAATAAATTAATGCTTACAAGTGCCCTATTATGTGGTTCAGCTCTAGCAGTGACCGGTTGTCAAACTGTCGAAGGTCAGTTGCAAACAGGTAATCCTATCGATCAGCCTACGCTGCAGTCTGTGATTAAAACTACCGATGCGAGCAATCGCGAGATAGGTCAGGTTTATCTGCGCCCAGTAGAGAGTGGCGTGCAAGTCTACGGTAAGCTTATGAACATAACGCCAGGTAAGACCGTATCACTACATATCCATGAGACCGGTAGCTGTGCCAATATGGGTAAAGCGGCAGGCGGACATTTCAACCCAGACAATAACCCGCATTCAAACCCAGACGACATGAATGGTCATGCAGGTGATTTGCCAACGCTAACAGCTAACGAAGATGGCGTTGCGACAATAAATTACGTCAGCAAAAAGATAGCAGCCACAAAAACTGGTAAATACAGTGTCAATCGCCTAGCCTTTATCGTTCATGGCGGCGTTGATGACTATACTAGCCAGCCTTCAGGTGATGCAGGTGCTCGCGTCGCTTGTGGTATTATCGGTACCGTCTAATATTACTTTTTATATTAAATAGCACAAACAAAAACCTCTTAGCTAGCTAAGAGGTTTTTTTATTGGCTTTCATATTGTTAGACGATAATAAGATACAAAGAGTATGATTACTCTAAATATCCTTACTCTTCTACCCACTCGCCTTTACGCCAGTAGACGCCCCAACGCGTGGCTTTGCCGTTTTTCTCAGAGCCAATGTATTGCTCTTTTTTCTTACGCGACCAGCGCAGAATGGTTGGGTTGCCATCGGGATCCTCGTCCGGACCTTCGAACAGATACTGGAACTTATCTTCCATCTTATCTTTGATGGCGCGCAGCTCAGCGAGTTTCGGCGCACGTGTCTCGCGCACTTTAGGAAACTTGGACGCTGCTAAGAACATACCTGCCGCCCCTTCGCGCAAAATAAAGTAATCATCGTGCTTGGTGGACTTAAGATCCGGCAGATGAATAGGCTCCATCCGCGGCGGTGCCGGCTCGCCAGTCTTTAATACTTTGCGAGTATTGTCACAGTTCTGACAAGCAAAGTAAGGCCCAAAGCGTCCGGTCTTAAGCTCCATCTGCCCATCACACTTATCACAATCGATGGTAGGCGCGTCAGAGCCGGGGACTTCAAACTTACCTTCTTCTAGAATATAGCCATCACAGTCTGGGTTATTACCGCAGACGTGCAATTTGAGACCACCATCAACGATATAGCCGTTCATCGCGGTACCGCATTTCGGGCAGCGTTTTTTCTCCATCAAATCTTTGACTTCAGCGGCTTCGTCATCAGTGTCGCTATCGTCGAGATTGGCAAAAGCTTCGACTGGCATGAGGTTTTTAGTGCCTTTGCAGCGCTCTTTAGGCGGCAGGTTATAACCGGTACAGCCTAAGAATACCCCAGTTGAACCGGTGCGTAATTGCATAGGACGATCGCATATGTCGCAGTGTACATCGGGTACATCGGTGGGGTCATTCGGGCGCATACCGTCTTTGTCTTTGGCATGCTCGACTTTATGTTTAAAATCAACATAGAAGTTATCTAGTACATCTTTCCAGTCACTATCGCCTTCAGCAACATGATCGAGCTTGTCTTCAAGCGCGGCGGTAAAGGTATAATCCATCAAGTCAGGGAAGCTATCGGTTAGTCTATCGGTGACGATATCGCCCATCTTTTCGGCGAATAGACGCTTGTTTTCAAGCTTGACATAACCGCGATCTTGAATGGTTGAGATGATAGAAGCATAAGTCGAGGGACGACCGATACCTTTTTTCTCAAGCTCTTTGACGAGGCTGGCCTCAGTATAACGCGGTGGCGGCTTGGTAAAGTGTTGGCTCGGATCGAGCTTATCTAGGGTAAGCTTATCGCCTTTTTTGACATCAGGTAGCAGCGTATCATCGGTTTTGGCTGGCGCTAGTACGCGAGTATAACCATCAAATGTCATCGTACGACCGCGCGCTTTTAGCTCGACATTACCCGCCTCTACCAATAGATTGACCGACAGATACTTAGCAGGCGTCATCTGGCAGGCCACAAACTGCCGCCAAATCAGCTCGTACAGACGAATAGCGTCACGTTCGACGCCTTTTAATTGCGTCGATTTCATATTGACATTAGAGGGGCGAATCGCTTCGTGCGCCTCTTGCGCGTTTTGTTTATTGCCGTAGAAGTTTGGCTTTTCGGGTACGTACTTTTGCCCAAAGCTATCTTCAATAAAGCCGCGCGCCCCTGCTAATGCGTCTCCTGACAAAAAAGTCGAGTCAGTACGCATATAGGTAATATGACCGGCTTCATACAAGCGCTGCGCTAAAATCATGGTCTTTTTGACCGAAAACCCTAAACGTGTACTCGCCGCTTGCTGCAAAGTCGAGGTAATAAAGGGTGCACTTGGGCGCGACTGAGTCGGTTTTTCTTCACACTGTTTGACGATAAAGTCGTTGTCTTTGAGGATGGCTAATACTTTATCAGTCTGCTCTTTATTGACAAGCTTTAATGTTTTGTCATTTTGCTTAGTCGCTTCTAAGCGTATGCCATTTTCATCGCTATCTTTTTTGCTAGTAGCAATATGAGTATCTGCATGAATCTGCCAGTATTCTTCGGGTATAAAGGCGCGAATCTCATGCTCACGCTCAACGACCAAGCGCATCGCTACGGATTGCACGCGTCCTGCCGAGAGACCACGAGCGACTTTTTGCCACAGAATTGGCGAGACCATGAAACCAACGACGCGATCCAAAAAACGCCTTGCTTGCTGGGCATTGACACGATCGATATCGAGCTTAGAGGGCTGCTTAAAAGCGTTTTGAATAGCGTTTTTGGTAATTTCATTAAACACCACACGCTCGTATTTACTATCCGCGCCGCCGATGACTTCTTTGAGATGCCAAGCGATGGCCTCCCCTTCTCTATCCATATCCGTTGCCAGATAGATTTTATCCGCATCTTTGGCTAGCGATTTGAGCTCTTTGATGACTTTGGTTTTATTGGGCAATACTTCATAGACCGCCGCCCAGCCGTGCTCCGGATCGACGCCCATGCGTCTAACCAATGCTTGCTGCGCCTTCTCTTCTTTGGATAGGCTCTCATCTTTATTCGCAGCGGCTTTTTTGGTGCCCTTACTAGCGCCTACAGGTAGATCTCGCACATGACCAATACTTGAACGCACTACGAAGTCCGAGCCTAAGTATTTATTAATCGTTTTGGCTTTGGCTGGCGACTCGACAATTACTAGTGACTTGCCTTTAGAGCCAACACTAGCATCAGTTGCTTTGGCGCTAGCCGCTTTACTAGCCTTAGCTTTAGTCGTTTTTGTAGCGGTAGTTTTCGCGGCGGCTTTGCTAGGTTTATTCTCGCTAGCAGCAGACTTAGTTGTTTTTTTTGTTGTGGTTTTTGCCATATTTGACGACACCATAATAAAGGGTAAAAATAAAATAGGAATTAGCAGCCAAGCTTTTTATGCTTACAAATAGGCTTATCTTACGCGCTGCCCATAAAAATGGTTATAAAATGTAAAATAACTGGTAAATATCAATAAAATAGGTTTAAGCCTATAAAGAAGTTACACTGCTAAGCGCCAAAATGTCAACTTATTAAATAAAGCGCCCAGCAACTGACTATCGCTCGCTCTATCAAAAAACTATTAGCACTGCTACTAATGAGTAGAGTTATCAGCCGTCATACTTATATCATGGATAGTATTATTAGAACGAGCTGCTGGTTTTTTTAGCTGTTCTGCCCACTGTACGAGCTTTGATTTTAGAGTAAGCAAGTCCTCTTCGATCATTTTGGCGCGGTAGCTTGGATTAGTAATAGGCCGCACATAGGAGACATCTTCCCAGTATATGATGATGCTATTGGCCTTAGTCCACAGGCCTTTGACAAAAGGTTCAATGCTCACCGGTAGATCTAAGGGCGTCTTATCTAAGACAAAATCAGCCTTTCTAATAGTACTCTTATGATTGCCAGAATGGTTACGAATAGCGCTTGGAATATTAAGCGCGACCGCATCAACACTCTCATCAACGAAACGACTATCTGGACGCCACTGGCCATCTATCACGCGATAACGCGTATGCGGCAGCTGCACATTTTCTAGCACTAAACAATACTGCCCCATCATACCGCGGCCATATTCATCATCTCGGCCAGGAATCCACTCGGGGCAAGTCACAAGCTTTGGGTTGAGCTGTAAGCGCCGCGCGGTCATGCGTAGTTTGTCCAAACGCTGATCGATGCCGTTAGGCTTGAGCGCCATCATACTCCCTAATACAAAAAGTACAATAAGGATAGCAATCCATATTCCCATAAATTCTGCCTTTTTTGATTAGGGTCTGTTGAACATTGACAAATGAGCGCTCTAAAAGATAGTACACGCTACCGATAAGGGCGGCGGCCGACAATGTGCTAGTCATAATAAGTCCGAAAGTTAAAAAATCAAGCTCAGCTCTCTATAAGGTGTTGATATAACTTGTCTCATTAAGAGTTATTCTAACCTTATTATGCTTTAAATATCATAAGCTTAGTTCGCAAAAAACACACTTATCTCTAACACAACCTCGAAGGCTAACATTATAAAAGGTGCTATCATAAACTATATTATGATCCGTTCAAGCGAGAAAGTTTATGATGACTTATCTATCCAAAATCAATTTAACTTCTTCTTTATCGTCAATGAAAACGCTTAGTAAAGCTAGCGCTGCCTTTTCGCTTATTACTGCGACCGCTCTAACCTTATCAGGCTGTGCCACTACGCAAAGCCTCACCCCGCAGCAATGCCAGACCAGTAACTGGCAAGAAGTGGGTTATGCCGATGGCTTGCGTGGACGCTCAGGCGCTTATTTCGGTCAGTATACCAATCAATGCGCTAGCGTGGTTGGCGCGGCACCCAATCGAGTATTATGGGAGCAAGGGCGTCAGCAAGGTCTAAAAAATTACTGTACCGAGCTGAATGCCTATAAGCTTGGCCGTGAAGGATATGATTGGCAGCCCGTCTGCCCGCTTGAAGGGATTGAAAAGCTAGAAGAGGCTTACTCACAAGGGCGCTACTATTATATCCGCCAACGTGATCTGGACTATCTGCGCTCGCCTTATCCATTTGGCTATGGCGGCCGTTTTGGTTACAGTCCTTTTTATACCCCCTTTGGTTATGGCTGGTAAAAAAGACATAGAACAAAACCGCATTAATAAATAAGTACGGTTGGAGATTACCCTTATTATTCTAATATTCTTTATCCTTATACTAGTGATATTTCTACTACTAAGCTTATTAGTCTATATCGGTAGCCTGTTTTTCTAGTGGCTATCGATTGTATTAGCGATATACGAATTATCCGTAGAGACTCCCCGCCTTTATCCGTCTGCAGTGGCAGATGTTCAGCACGTCACTCAAATCACTATAGATACAAACTATAGTACAAATGACAATCATTATCATTGATAAAGTTTCTGAGTTACTTTATCATGAGCTTCTATTCATACCGCTTATCATGTTTTTTAGCGATTACATAAAAAGCGCTAATTTATCAATTCACAAAGTCGAGTACCTTCTTTTTGGTTGTTGGTCAACGAGCATTGCTCTAGCGCTTTTTATTGGCGTCGGGCGGGCTCTTTTTTATTTTCTATTGGTCAATAGTTTATATCCCATTAAGCTGTATTTTTAATAAATCACGATACTTAGAGTTTCTTATGTCTAATAACAATACTACTGCTCAACCCTCTTTATTTAAACGTCCACTCCTAGCAACTATGACGGCCACGCTGCTGGTTGGTATCAGCTTGACAGGCTGCTCGTCTCCTGACGCCAGTGACACTGATGATACCAAAGTCGAAAACAAAACCGCTGATGCGGCCTCCAACGTCGCAGATAATGACGCAGTCTCAGTCGAAACTATCGAAGTGGATACCGTACGAGGTGATGTCAGCCTACCGATTAATCCTGCGCCACTTGTGGTCTATGACATGACATTGCTCCAAGATTTAGCAGCGCTTGATGTCGCTGTCGCTGGGATGCCAAAAGATCTAAAACTAGACAATCTACACTCTGAAACTCAGCCTGATCCTGAAGAGGTGGGTACCGTGTTTGAGCCTGATCTTGAGGCCTTAAACGCTATGCAGCCGCAAGCGATCTTGGTCGGCTCACGTATGGCGAAGAAATACGATGAGCTTGCAAACATTGCCCCAACCTTAGACATGACTATCGATACGGCTAATATCTATGAGTCTAGTAAACAGCGCCTGCATGACTTAGGTGCACTATTTGGTAAAAGCGCTAAAGCAGCCAGACTACAAGGAAACATCGACGACCTCATTGAGCAAACCCAAGCTATAACCAAAGATAAAGGCAATGGTTTAGTGGTGATGGTCAACGGTAATAAATTGTCCGCTTATGGGGCTGAGTCACGCTTTGGCTTCGTGCACAGCGTACTGGGTGTACCAGCAGCGGATTCCAAGATAGAAGGCGCTCGTCACGGTCAGCCGATATCTTTTGAGTATATTCAAAAGGTCAACCCAGACTGGCTGTTTGTACTGGATCGTAGCGCTGCTATTGGAGAGGATAGCATCGGTGCTAAGGCAGTACTTGATAATCCGCTAGTTGCACAAACGAATGCTTGGAGCAAAGATCAAGTGGTTTATCTAAGCCCAGACTCCTATCTTGCTTTTGGCGGCTATAACCAATGGATAACCGATTTGACGACGATCAGAGACGCTTTTACTAAAGCCAATTAAACGTCATTATCGCTATACGGGATTGGTCTGAGCTGCAGCTGTGGCTCAGACTTTATAAGACCTTATAGCTATTTAATCATTTATAATTAAGCTTGTAGCCGTTATGTCCCTATTTTCACCTCGTGCTCATGCCCATGGAAAAACCGCTAACTTCTCTACTTCAGGGGCTGCAAGCTGGCGTCAATCTAGTAGCTATAGTACTAGCGCCAAACCGCGTCATGCTGCGATACCGCCGTGGCTGATGAATACTGGAAGCCTTGTGCTGATGGGGCTATTGGTTTTAATTAGCTTATCGCTTGGGGTGGCTGATTTTTCTTGGTCTGGGGTCTTACAAAGCCTCATTAATCATAGCGCCAATGCTGATATCTCGCTGATGCTAGTGAGCCGGCTACCGCGCACTATCGCTATTATTTTGACCGGTGTCTCGATGGCGGTGGCGGGCATGATTATCCAAGTGGTCCTCAAAAACCGCTTTGTTGAGCCTTCTATGGTGGGCGCGACCCAAAGCGCAGCGTTTGGACTATTGGTCGTCAGCTTACTCTTTCCAGCTAGTGCCCTTATTATAAAGATGAGCGTTGCTACTGTTTCAGCTGTGGTTGGCATGATGTTATTTATGCTACTTATCCGCCGTATTCCGCCCACAGATTTTTTGATGATTCCGCTGATCGGGATTGTGTTTGGCGGGATTATCGAGGCGGTGACCACCTTTATTGCTTATCAAACCGAAACCCTGCAGATGCTCAGCGTTTGGCAATTTGGTGATTTTTCTGGGGTGTTGGCAGGGCGCTACGAGCTGCTATGGCTGACGGGCGCATTGTGTATCATCGCTTATATCATCGCCGATAAGCTCACTATCGTCGGCCTAGGGGACAATATCGCGCTCAACTTAGGCGTTAGCAAACGGCAAGTCACTTGGCTTAGCGTCGGCATGGTAGCGATGATGAGCGCGGTCGTGGTGGTCACGGTTGGGATGATTCCCTTTATTGGCTTAGTGGTGCCTAATATTGTCAGCCGTATCATGGGCGACAAGCTGCGTCGAAGCTTACCTGCGGTCGCGCTGCTTGGCGCCTCGGCGGTACTCCTGTGCGATATCATCGGCCGCTCTATTCGTTATCCCTTTGAAGTGCCAGTAGCAACAGTGTTTGGTGTGGTGGGTACGGTGATATTTTTATGGTTGTTATTACGGGCGCCTAGCGAATCTTGACGCCCTCTTTCATTTTATCTTATAAGATTATAGTTAAGACACTTCAAAAATGGTGTAGTGCTGTTGGTATAAATTTTTCTTGCTTACTGTGCGACTTTGTCACTCCAGAGGCTGCGTAAAATTCATCCCAACAACACATGACAAAAATGTTTAAGTTTCATTTAGGATCGACTATAGCGTATGCTCTCCCCTTCCTCATCGACTGTCAAAGATACTGATAATAAATCCGGGTCTAATAACATCAGGCCTCAAGCCGATGACTCATTATTAGCGCGCGCATTCTTGCGATTGTGGCAAGCCATCACTCAATATCCGCGCGTAGTAGCGGCAGTTATTTTAGTGCTCTCAGCGTCTCTATTTTTGACGCTTAACGTTCATGGTCATTGGGACTTTGCCATACCCCTGCGCGGCAAAAAACTGCTAGCCCTGATGGTCGTCGGTTATGCCATTGGGGTGTCGACGTTACTGTTTCAAACCTTAACCCACAACCCTATCTTAACGCCGTCGTTACTGGGCTTTGACTCGCTATATGTGCTCTTACAAAGCTTACTGGTGTTCTTTTTGGGCGCGATTAGCTTTACGAGTATCAGTCCTGTGCTCAAGTTTGGGCTTGAGCTTATATTGATGTTTGGCGCGTCGTTATTACTATTTAGGCTTTTATTTTCTAAGGGCAATCAAGATTTGACTCGGCTTATCTTAGTCGGGGTTGTTTTTGGTGTGTTGTTTCGTAGCTTGTCAGCGCTAGTGGCACGGCTGATTAATCCAGATGATTTTGTGGTGGTACAGTCGGCCAGTTACGCTCAGTTCAATACAGTCAACCCGCAGCTATTAGGCATCAGCATGATCATTTGTTTGCTCAGTGCACTGATCGTTTGGCGCTTGCGCTTTCAATGCGATGTGCTGATGCTGGGTAAAAACCAAGCGATTAACTTAGGTGTCGATTATCAGCGCCTCGCTTTTGGCTTATTAACGATCATTGCAGCACTAGTTGCAACGGCGACCGCTTTGGTGGGGCCAGTGACCTTTTTTGGGTTATTAGTTTGTGCACTGACTAACCGGCTTACACGCACTATGGCGCATAGCCAGCGGCTGATATTAGTGAGCTTGATTGCGATGATTTGCTTGGTTTTAGGTCAGGCCATCTTTGAGCAAGTCTTAGGTATGGCGGGTGTATTAGCGGTAGTTATCGAATTAGCAGGTGGCTTAGTATTTTTATTATTGATATTTATGACCCATCGCCGCCGGGTATAAAGCTACTTTTTATTAAAATCAAATATAGTAGAACCAGACAAACTATGATCAACATCAATAACGTCTCGCATCACATTGGCAAGCAGCAAATCTTACACGACATCAGTTTATCGTTACCACCTGCGCAAGTGATCGCCCTCATTGGTCCTAATGGGGCCGGCAAATCGACGCTGTTTTCGCTGTTAGCGCGTTTGCAACCGCTGCAATCAGGGCAAGTGAGCTTTGGAATAGAGGATGAGGCGCGCGACATTGCCAACTGTGAGGCGCGCACGCTTGCCAAGACGGTGGCGATGCTCAGTCAAGACAATCAAGTACAAGGGCGGCTGCGCGTGCATGAGCTGCTGATGTTCGGGCGCTATCCATATCATCAAGGCCGGCCAACGGCTAACGATCAGCAACAGGTAGATGAGATTATCAAGCGTTTTGAGCTTGAACCGTTAGCCGATAGGTTCTTATCTACTCTTTCAGGCGGTCAGCGTCAGCGCGTACTGATTGCGATGATTGTCTGCCAAGATACGCCTTACCTGCTTCTTGATGAGCCGCTCAATAATCTCGATATGTATCACTCTGGGCGCTTGATGCGTGAGCTGCGTGCGCTGAGTCATCAGCAGCAAAAAACGGTCGTCATCGTCCTGCACGATATCAACCAAGCGGCGCAGTTCGCCGATACCGTCGTGACTATGAAAGATGGCCGTGTAGTTGCGACAGGACATCCTGTCGATGTCATCACCCAAAAAACCATCAAAGCGTTATACGACGTCGATGTCGCGGTATTAAATCATCAAGGTCGCCCTGTGATTGTCGATACGGCTTAAGTAAAAACTATAAACTCTCTTCTGCATCTTGACGTTTGACAACCTTATGCTCATCTTCACTACTATCAAGCTTCCAGTAACTTGAGATATAAAGATGACTTTTCGCCACTTGCTTTTCTTCCTTAAAATATTGGCGCAAAGCGCGCATACTATTAAACTCACACGCTGTCCACACTGCCACCTCACCATATGGCCAGTCCAATGTCTTAATCTTATCTAATAAAGGATAGCGGCTATCGGTGCTCACCGGATTTATTACCCACTCAATAGCGAGGTTTTCTGGTTTTTGTAGCAGTTGGATATCGTCTTCACTTAATACTTCTATAACGGCATAACCAATCGCATCTTTGGGCAGTTGTGCCAAATTCACGGTGATGGCGGGTAATGCGGTCATATCGCCAGCTAATAAAAACCAGTCTGCCTGAGGGTTAATTAATTTTTTGGCACCAGGACCGCCGATCAAAATACTGTCGCCTATATTCGTGGTTTTTGCCCAGTGTGATGCGGGGCCCTCTTTTCCTTTGTGATTCAGTCCATGTAAAACAAAATCTACATCTATCTCATCATCGCGCTGCTTGATAATGGTATAAGTACGCATGATTGGCTTTTTGTCTTGCTGCTGTGGAAACATCAACTTGATATAGGCACTTTCTTGGTCTACTGGGAAATCTTTGATGCCCTGACCGCCAAGCGTAATCCGGCGCATATTGGGCGTAATATCTTTGATACCTTTAACTTCTAAAACTCTTGGTGTCGGTTTGGCCATTTTTTCACTCTCCTATTACCTATAGACTTATATAGTCAATATTTCGGTTTATTACGTTATGACTTACAAAAAACCAGCCATCTAAAATTAGAGGACTGGTTCTATATTTAAATGATAACGTCTATTAAAAACCGTTATTTAAAGACACTATTAAACTATCAAAACTGATACGTCAATGACGCTTTGATGTTACGGCCCGGCTCAAAGTCAGTGCTCTCATCTTTAATTGCATTGTAGCGTGAGGCATGACTGGCGTAGGTTTCGTCAAATAAGTTATAGACGCCAACGGTGGCTTTGACGTTTTTTAGCTGACGCGGTGCATAATTCATGTAGATATCATGCACATCATAGTCGGACTTAGTGTCGCCCTGATTATCAGTGATAGAGGCGACATAAGTACTACGCCAACCTAAATCAACAACGTCATTGGGTGCATAATCTAAATTCACCATGTAACGATCGCCTGAGTCAGCACTGCCGCCACTTACTGAAGGAATGCTATCACCAGTTTTGTCGCCTTCACTACGCGCGCGCGAATAGCTAAGCCCCATACCAAAGTTATTGGTGCTGTAATTCGCTGCGAGCTCAACCCCTTTGATCTCGTAATCCTCTTCGCTGTTGATCATGCCTTGGCAATCTTGTAAGTTACCGGCTGAACCGCGCTCACCTGTAGTACAGTTTAGACCGTAGCGACCGGCGCGATCTCCTGTTCTGATAAACTGCTGAAAGTTTTCGATATTAGAGTGGAAGTATTTGGCACTTAATTGCAGGGCGTCATCATCTGTGGTTAATCCACGCAGCGTTGTCGCCACGCCCACCTCAGAGTTATAGCCTTCTTCTGCTTTGAGATCGTCGTTGACATAGATACTATCGCCATTACTATTGAATATCGTTTGCGCAAGATCAGGGCCATTGAATAACTGCGTATAGCTGGCGAATATTTGCGTACTTGGAGCAATCTCGTAGCTTGCTGCTAGCGCACCGACGACGTTATCATACGTCTCGCCACCCGATACAAATTCAGGCGACTCGTAACGATCATAACGCACGCCTGGCGTTAGGCTGAATTTGCCCATTCGCCACTGATCTTCTAAATATACTGAAGTGTTATTTGCCTCATCAGTCGCGGTATCACTACCCTCACGCGCCATCTGTGATTCTTTTTTGTAGTGCTCAACACCTGCAATGAGTTTATGCGTACCCGTAATCCCTTCAAAAACGCTGTCATCGATTACACTAGTGTTTTCAATCTTGCCGCCTGTGGTTTTTACCTGAGCTTGCCAGTCATAACCGGGCGATACATCAGCATTATTATCTCGCGAAATTTCGGTTTCAGTCTGATAAATCGTGGTATCAACATCAACCAAAGCATTTAGCGGGTTAAAGTTGTAATCAAGAGTATAAGTATCGCGGTTTACCTTTTGCGGTATAGGATCATCACTTAAGCTAGGAAAATCTGGACGAAACGGAAAAACACCTTCTTTTTCGGTACGGCTAAAGCTAGCACCTACGCGGTGATTATCATTAATATAAGCGCCCGCTTTTAACAAGATATTTTCGCTCTCACTATCCTCAAATAGCTCACGGCCACTGCCATCTTCGCCAGAATCTGTATCGCGCTTACCATAATAAGCTAATAGGTCAATATCGTCTGTTGGCGCGCCATAAACGGTTGCTGACGTTAGAAGCTCATCATTATTACTGGCATACCCTGCTTTTAGTTTTGCACCAATCTTTTGATCGGGCTTTAATAAATCTGCGGCATCGACTGTTTCAAACGCTACCGCACCACCAAGTGCGTCGTTGCCAAGCGTTACTGAGTTATTACCCACCGCTACTTCGGCTTGCTTAAGCAAGTCAGGATCAAGAGTGACATCACCCATATGATAAAACAGCGCTCCTTCTTGACGCGCGCCATCGATAGTGACTTTGAGATTAGTATCATCAAGCCCGCGCACTCTGATACGCTGGTTTACCGTCGACGTTCCACCGACCTCAACCCCAGGTATCACATCTAAAAAGTCACTCAAATGACTCGCCTGCGCTGCGGGCGTATAGTTATCGATATAAACAACCTCTTTTTGCACTTCGTCTCGTACTGAAGTATTTGCCGTTACCGTAATCGTCTGCAACGTAGTGCTAGGCATAGTCTCTGCAGCAGTGGCCATTTGTGAAAATAGCGCTGTGGCTATCCCTATAGATAAAACCGATAATCGACTAGAAAATGTTACTGCACCCATAAAATACTCACTTTATTTAACTATCAAATTTATGCCCAAGAATTAGCGTGTGAGATGTAAAACAGCAAAGCCACTCTATTGAGCGACTTTTATCACTCATAGGATTAGCTGCTATAACGACTCACTATTACTTATAGTAATATTAAGAATGTTAACGATAACTATTATCATTAACATTCTGAAAAGCATAATAGCGAAGTATCTATAATTTAGCAACAATGAATCAAAGCTTTTGTTCAAAAAGTAAGCGTGATGCCAAGTCTAGCACTAGCGCTTACTTTGAATAAATGCCGTCTTTAAGTAAAAAAAGCGTTGCAATAGTAAACCCTTTCACTATATCCTACATATAGCTGACTAAATGGTCAGGTTATTCCATTAACGTTTGATAGAGAAATTGAACCATTATTCTTGGTTTATTAGCATACGGACAAGTGCGACTCTTTGTTTTAGAAGACTGCAAAGTTCATATAAAAGGAAGTTACCATGAGCGAAACGACTGCACAGACGCAAGGAAATCCCGATTTATTATACGGGCTCCATGATCGCCCCGCCCCTGCAAAAGCCTTCTTAGGAGCTGTCCAGCACGTTCTTGCAGCTTTTGTCGGTATCATTACCCCCTCTTTAATCATCGGCGGAGCGTTAGGTTTAGGACAGCATATCCCCTATCTAATCAGTATGTCCCTGATGGTATCGGGGGTGGCTACCTTTATTCAAACTCGCAAAGTAGGTCCTGTAGGCTCAGGACTTATGGCATTACAAGGCACTAGCTTTGGTTTTTTAGCGGCCGTACTAGCCGCCGGTTTTGTGGTAAAAAACCGCGGTGGTAGTCCTGAGGAGATTTTATCTGTAATCTTTGGCGTTTCGTTCTTAGGCGCATTTGTAGAGATCTTCTTAAGCCAGTTCATCACTAAGCTCAAATCTTTGATGAGCCCCATCGTTACCGGCTGCGTTATTGTCACTATTGGTCTATCCTTGACTAAGGTAGGTTTGACAGACTTGGCAGGCGGCGTTGGTGCAGAGGATTTTGGGAGTGTACCGAATCTATTATTGGGCGGCGGGGTATTAGTCAGTGTGGTGCTGATTAGTATTGTTAATAATAAAGTCATACGCTCAAGCGCTATCTTTATTGGTCTCATGCTCGGTTTGGTTGCCGCTATGATTATGGGTAGGATTGATTTCTCATTGGTCTCAGAAGCGGCTATCTTTACGGTTCCTGTGCCTTTTAAGTTTGGCTTTAGTTTTGACTGGCAAGCGTTTATTCCGATTGCCTTTATGTATATCATTACCAGTATCGAGACCTCTGGCGATCTGACCGCAACCTCGATGATTTCAGGCGAGCCGATTAAAGGCCCAGTCTACGAGAAACGCATCAAAGGCGGGGTGTTAGGTGATGGTGTCAACTCTTTGATTGCCGCTGTATTCAATACTTTCCCGGTGACGACTTTTAGTCAAAATAATGGTGTGATTCAGATGACGGGTATCGCCAGCCGTTATGTTGGTTTTTTTGTGGCGGCTATCTTGTTCACGATGGGTCTGTTTCCGATTCTTGGCGCTATCTTCACTCAACTGCCAAAACCAGTAGTAGGCGGTGTCACGTTATTGATGTTTGCCACCGTAGCGACAGCGGGTATTCGTATTTTATCGACGGTTGACTTTACCCATCGTAATATCCTTATCATTGCCACCTCATTAGGTCTTGCTATGGGTGTGGCTTTCGTACCTGACGTGTTTGCACAAATGCCGCAGTTCTTTCGCAATATCTTCGGTTCGGCAGTCACCGTGTCTGGTATCATAGCAATTGCACTTGATATGATCCTACCTAAGAATTACGGTGTCGAGTTCGATACCCCTGAACAGCATATTGACGATGGTCTAAAGCATGAACTCAAGCCAGTTCGAGAATTGCCTTAAAGGACTGTTGAAAGGCGCTGATAAAAAGAGCTAACAATTGGTTCTGACAGCTTATTCTAGACCGCAGCCGCGCAAGATAAACGGTACTAAAAAATCGGCGGCTCGGTCTTCATCGTCCTTCTCATAAGCCTCTTTTTGTAATAAACCGACAATTTCGGTTTCAAATTCAGCATAACGCTGGGTGGTCGCCCAGATCAAAATCAGTAATTGTAGCGGATCCTTAATTCCTATCTTGCCTTGCTCATGCCAGGTCTTCATCACTTGCGCTTTATCAAGCGCCCAGTCTTGCATCGTATTCGACATAAAATCATGCAAGTGCGGAGCGCCACCAATGACTTCAAGGGCAAACAGCTTATGGCGATTGGGATGAGCAAAAGCTTGATGAAGCTTGGTTCTGACAAACTTCTCAATGACTGTTTTTGGGTCACTATCTACCGTCATCGTCACGAGGCCCTCGTTCCACTCCTCGATAATAGCGCGCAGTGCTTTTTCATACAGGTTTTTCTTATTCTTAAAGTAATAATGCACATTGGCTTTTGGCAACCCGGCACGATCTGCAATACCTTGCATGGTAGCACCGCGAAAGCTCTTCAGCACGAACTCCTCTTCGGCGGCCTTTAGGATAACGGCTTGATTATGAGCACGAATGTCTTGCTGACTGCGGTGAGTGTCATTATCTGCAGTACTCAAATCATTGTCGGTAGTAAAAGTCATAAATTCATCCAGTAAAAGAGCAGATAGTGACAGCTTGATGGCTGACTATTGCTTATAACGCTTAAATTATTGCCTACTCAAGGCGATAAATTATGATATATTGCATAAAGTAGTTGACCAGTTGGTCAGGTTTAAGCAGAATAGCTAATATAAACCAATTGGCTTTTAATTTATACTTTTATTATCACTCTCATGCAATAGCACTTTAGCACACGAATAGGCGGCCATATACTCAAGGCGTGTCCTCATTTTCGATACGCTATGATTTAAAAAGCTATGAGGCTTCCACCCCACAAGAAAAGGACTTCATCGTGAGTTTAACCCTAGCGCAGTTCAACGATTTTAATCAGGCTCAGGCAACCTCAACCCTCCTCACTTGCTGTACTAGCTCTCGTTGGGCACGTGAGGTAGCGAGCGCTCGGCCGTTCACTACGCTAGAGGCCCTAAGCGCTCATAGCGATACGATATGGGGCAAAGTACAACAGCAAGAGTCAGACTTATTAGAGGCGCTTGACGGCCATCCACAAATCGGTAATGTCGCCACTCTAAAAGAAAAGTATCGCAACACCCAAGATAGCGCCGCTCATGAACAATCAGGAGCGAATGAGGCAGAGGATGAGGTTCTTGAAGCGTTAGCACAAGGTAATCAAGAGTATCTCGATAAGTTTGGCTTCATCTTTATTGTCTTTGCAACGGGTAAAAGCGCCCAGCAAATGCTCGATCTACTATTAGCGCGTTTGCCAAATGATCGAGCCACTGAGCTTGTCAACGCCGCTACTGAACAAAACAAAATCACGCGCTTGCGTTTAAACAAATTATTCAAACCAGCTGTTTAGCTCAACAATTCGCACAAAATATAAAAGGACTTATTATGTCAGCCTCTCTTTCTTCACACATCTTAGACACCCATTTGGGCAGACCTGCCGCCGATATCGCGGTCGCTCTACGCCGAGTCGACAGCGACTCGAATGCGACGCTGTTGGCCCATGGGACGACCAATAGCGATGGCCGCGTCAGCCCAGATAGCTGGCAGTTTGATGAAGCCATTAGCACAGCTGATCGTGAGCTGAGCACTGGTCGCTACACTTTGACTTTCGATACGCAAGCTTATTTTGATACCCAAAACCTCACGGCTTTTTATCCGCAAGTTATTATTGATTTTGTGGTCAGTGATAGCAGTCATTATCATGTGCCACTATTGTTAAGTGCTCACGGTTACAGCACTTATCGCGGCTCATAATTTATTTTTTCGTATTAAACGCAGTATTTAAGACATCGTATAAAAGGACAGTAGTCGCATGGGTGCATATCTTCTTGATTGGGTCGCTTTATTTTTTCGCTGGTTTCACGTTATCGCCGGCATAGCATGGATTGGTGCTTCCTTTTATTTTGTCTGGCTTGATCTTAGCTTACGCAAGCCGCCGCAGTGGAAAGCCGATAAAGGCATTTCTGGCGATTTGTGGGCGGTACACGGTGGCGGATTTTATGAAATCGCAAAATACAAGCTCGAACCTGAAGAGATGCCAAAGACGCTGCATTGGTTCAAGTGGGAAGCTTATACCACTTGGTTGACTGGTGCGGCGATGATGGCAATTGTCTACTATGCCAATGCCACCGCTTATCTGATCGACCCAAGCAAAGTCGCTTTTGGTAGCAATATCGGCGCTATCTCGACCAGCTTACTCTTCTTGTTTGGTAGCTACTTTGTCTATGAGGTTATCGTCCGTAGCCGCATCGGTAAGAATGCGTTAGTGTTTAGCTCTACTATCTTTATCCTGCTGGTGATTGCTACTTGGGGTTCATACCAGCTGTTTAGTGATCGCGCCTCCTTTATCCATGTCGGTGCTATTTTAGGTACGATCATGGCAGGTAATGTCTTTTTTGGGATTATGCCCGCTCAGCGCGCGCTAGTAGATTGTGTTCGTAAAGGGGAAAAACCGGGTAAAGACGTTGCGGATTTGGCACTCATGGCCAAAAACCGCTCTTTAATGAATAACTATTTTACCCTGCCGCTTATCTTTACGATGATTAGCAATCATTACCCTATGATGTATTCACATGCCCATGGCTGGTTAGTGCTAGTGTTTGTAGGGGTCATTACCGCGCTCGTACGCCACTATTTTAATCAAAAGCACTTGGGTAATACGCAGACAAAATTCCTATGGATTCCAGCTTTACTCACCGTTTTACTGATTATCTGGATGCGCCCTGCACCTATTGAACCGCTGCCAGTACCGCCCGTTCAGTCGGCTGTTCCTGTTGAGGCTGACCCTGAAACGGATCCTAACACTACGCCGCCTGCTACTGAATCAACGTCTACCGCTGCTGAGACGACAGGCACTGCTGCCGATGCCGTTGCGGTGAGCGCTGCTACTGACAACCCTATTATGGATATTGTGCATACCCGCTGTAGTACTTGTCACGCCGCGCAGCCGACGCAGCAAGGCTTCAACGCCCCGCCTGCTGGTATTATCTTACAAACCCCTGAAGATATGAAAATTCACCAAGCTAAAGTAGTGACTGCAGTACAAACCGGCTATATGCCATTAGGCAATATTACACAACTGACAGATGAAGAGAGACAGCAAATTGTGGCTTATGCCTCTGGACTGTAGAGCGCTTTGAGACAAGACAATAATCGAGCTAAGATAGGCCAATAAACATTATTGAACAATTCGCTTGACCAATGACTTGGACCTCCCTAGAGTGGCAGTAAGCATCATTTCGATTGCTTAGTCATAAAAGAAAGAAGGAAGAGGGAATGTCTATTAATAAACAGGGAAGTCAGCTTAATCAGTCAGCAGACAGCGCGCTTTATGATTGTAACACTTTCGATCCAGAGCGTAAGAACTCAAGGTTATACAACGAGGATCTTGCTCCTTTACAACCTGAAGATCGCAATTGGGGCTGGTTCTCCATATTTAACGTCTGGTCTAACGATATCCAAAGCTTGTTCGGTTATACCCTGGCTGCTTCCTTATTTTTAAGTTATGGCCTCAGTGGCTGGTGGGTGATGGCGGCGATTATTTGCGCCGGTTTTATCGTGATGCTCATGGTCAATCTGACGGGTAAGCCTAGCGTCAAATACGGAGTGCCTTTTCCTGTACTTATTCGCGCTAGCATGGGGATCAATGGCGCTAATCTGCCCTCACTGCTACGAGCGATCATTGGTATATTCTGGTATGGCGTGCAGACCTATTTTGCATCAACCGCTGTGGCTATTTTGCTCGCCGTATTTATGGGCAGCTCGGATACTATCTTTTTAGGACTCAACGGTACCGCATGGCTTGCTTTTGTCATCGTCTGGCTGTTTCAGATTATGCTATTTTGGGCGGGTATTGAGCCTATCAAGCACTTTTTGAACTGGGCAGGACCGCTCGTTTATGTCGTCATGGTAGTACTCATGGCTATGATCTGGTATCAATCAGGCTCTGAGCTGTTACCCGCGATCAACTCGATTTTTACTAGCGGTAGCGATTACGCGGGCACTTCTGTGCAAGCCTTTACTGCTATTGTGGGTACGATGGTCGCTTATTTTGCGGCAGTGGTAATTAACTTCGGCGACTTTTCACGCTTTTTATGCAGTGAGCGCGATATGCGCAAGGGTAATCTGATTGGTTTGCCGATCAATATGGTGTTCTTCTCCTTTATCGCGCTGATTATCACCGCCGGTACTTTAGTGCTCTTTGGTGAAGCTTTGACGAATCCCTCAGATATCGTGGAAAGGGTCGATTCGCTACCGCTGACTATCGTGGCTGCTCTTACCTTCTTCGCGGCGACTGTCGGTATCAATATGGTTGCCAACTTTATACCGCCAGCTTATGATTTAGCCAATTTATTCCCAAGACATATTAACTTTCGCCGCGGCGGCTTAATTACCGCAATCATTGCCTTCTTTGTAGGGGCGCTATGGTTATCCGTTATTAGTAAAATTGGTATCGTCGGTTTTGTCAACGTCGTTGGCGCTATCATCGCGCCGTTCTTTGGGATTTTGGTCATCGATTACTACATTATTAGACGCCAAAATATTAACATGAACGACTTATTTTCTGCGCAGCCAACTGGCGCTTATTACTACACCAAAGGCTGGAATATACGCGGTCTTATTGCTTTTGCTATCGGGGCGCTATTTTCTGTTGCGACAGTACTCGTGCCCAGTTTGGCAAAATTTGAAGGTTACGGTTTTTTATTAGGCGCTGCGATAGGAGGTTTAATTTACTGGTTACTCATGCGCAAATACGGCGTTGAGCTTAATAAAACTTTAGCGCACAAATAAACACTGTCTACTTTTAAGACTCTATTGATAAATAGCTAATAATAAATAGCTAGATTGTTAGCAAACCGTATAGATATAAGGAAAAACGTTATGACGCAGAAGATCACTAGCGACTTTGATCACTCCGCTTACCCTCGTGATTTAAAAGGCTATGCTGACACCCCTCCTAAAGCCAACTGGCCGGGCGGCGCTAGAATTGCCGTGCAGTTTGTTCTCAATATTGAGGAAGGTGCGGAAAACAGTGTGATGCATGGTGATGGTCAATCAGAGCGGTTTTTGTCAGATGTCTTAGGTACTCCTGAATTTACCAACCGTCATCAATCTATCGAATCCGCTTTTGAATATGGCAGTCGCGTTGGCGTTTGGCGCGTACTCGATACATTTAAAGAGTATGGGTTGCCTATCACCACGTTCACTTGTGCTGCGGCAGCTGAAAAAACCCCGCACATCATCGAGCGCGTCTTAGAAGACGGCCATGAAGTAGCAAGCCATGGCCTGCGCTGGATCACTTATCAGTATATGTACCGCGAAACGGAGCGCGAACATGTGCGCGCGGCCACCCAGATTTTTGAGCGTATGCTCGGCAAGCAGCCACTAGGCTGGTATACTGGTCGTGACAGCCCTAATACTCGCGAGCTAGTCGCTGAGCAAGGCGGTTATATTTACGACTCTGACTCTTATGCTGATGAGCTCCCCTATTGGCTCAATGTCAAAGTAGAAGATGGCGATAAAATATTACGTAAACCGCATCTGGTTATCCCCTATACTCTTGAAACCAATGATATGCGCTTTGCTTCAAGTCCGGGCTTCACCAATGCTGAACCTTTTTATCAGTATCTAAAAGATAGCTTTGATACGCTTTATGAAGAAGGTGCCAAAGAAAGTAAAAACCAGCCTAAAATGCTAACTATTGGCCTGCACTGCCGTATTATTGGTCGCGCAGGTCGTATCACTGCTCTTAAACAATTTTTAAAATATATTACCAGTAGGCCTGATGTCTGGGTCTGCCGCCGCGATGAAATCGCCAAGCACTGGTACGAAAACCATCCAGCCACCGAAGATAACACCGCCAACTGGATGTAGTCATTCATGAGACGTAGAGGCGTATCATCATCTTTTTATAAACACTTAGATATGAGCTACTTAAGTGTGAGCCACCTAGGTATGAGCCACGTACCTAGTAGCAACCACAGAAGCTCACTGATGATACGCTCAAGACGGTTACTACCTCACTACTGACTCTGTCTGAATATTTTAAATAGCTTTGCCTTTCAAGCAAGCAGTACGTGATTTGGTGTCTTACGAAAGCCTTATGCAGACGGGTATATCTCCCTTTCACTGTTCGGGCTCAGACACTATTTATCGCGGCACACAACTCCTAAGGATTATAAATCATGTCAACAAAAAGCACTTATTACGCACCAACTGGCGGCTTGCCACCACAAACACAGCTCCTATCCGATCGCGCTATCTTCACCGAAGCTTATGCGATTATTCCCAAACGTGTCCTAACTGACATTGTGATTAGCTACCTGCCGTTTTGGGAAGGTATGCGTATGTGGGTGATTGCCCGTCCGCTAAGCGGGTTTTCCGAAACTTTCTCACAATACATCGTTGAGGTAGCACCCAATGGCGGCTCTGATAAGCCTGAGCTGGATGCTAAAGCCGAAGCGGTACTGTTCGTCGTTGAAGGCGAGATGGATATTACCATTGAGGGAGAGGCGCATCACATGGAGGCAGGTGGTTATGCCTTTTTACCCCCTGGCTGCAAATGGACGCTTAAAAACAACAGCGATACCCATGTTAAGTTTCATTGGATCCGTAAAGCTTATCAATTTGTAGAAGGTATCGATGTGCCCGAAGCCTTTGTCACTAGCGATCACGAGGTCGAAGCTATTGAGATGCCGGATACCAATGGCGTATGGAAAACCACTCGTTTTACCGAGCAGTCTGATATGCGCCACGACATGCATGTGAACATCGTCACTTTTGAGCCAGGCGGCGTGATTCCATTTGATGAAACGCATGTGATGGAGCACGGCTTGTATGTGCTAGAAGGCAAAGCGGTCTATCACTTGAACGCTGAATGGGTCGAAGTTGAAGCGGGCGATTTTATGTGGCTACGCGCATTTTGTCCCCAGTCTTGTTACGCCGGCGGACCTGGCCCCTTTAGATATTTACTCTATAAAGATGTGAATAGACATATGCCGTTTATTCGTCCAGAACGATAAGTCATCTAGAGTAATAAACAGTATCAAGTATAAACATTCATTCGTATAGGCCATTTATTCCAAATGGTGATTTAAGTCGCATGCAGGTTTATGATAAATTTGCAGGTAGTCATAATCAAAAGTAAGGCAAAATCATGAGTACTACAATCGTCGCAAAACCTTTAACTAAAGCTGAGTTTGCTCCCTATGGCACGGTGATTGAACCTTATGATGATGAGCAACAAACGCCTGATAATTGTTATCATATCAACCGAGGTTATGCTTGTCGTCATCACGCTATTACCAAAGTAGCTTTGGATGGTGGTGAGGTTGGCTTAAGTATCTTCCGCGCTAAAAAACGTGATTTCCCTATTACTTTATCAGTGATGGAATATCATCCGTTTGGCACGCAAGCCTTCTTTTCAATGAATGGTCGAGACTACATAGTCGTCGTTGCTCCAGCAGGCGAGCCGCCAAAGTCAGCAGATGATTTGACCGTGTTTTATGCCAAGTCGCACCAAGGCGTGCAATACAATAGAGATGTCTGGCACCATCCGCTACTCGCTTTGAGTGCCGACTGCGACTTCTTAGTCGTCGATCGCATCAATGGTCCTGGCAACAACTGTCACGAGCTAAACATTGATGATTGGGGCGTACGCATTGAGATCGAAAACGAGCAGCCCAATCCGAAAGATTCTGTCAATGCTTAGTAGCAATGCTTAGCAGATAGCCTTCAAGGTATTTATATAAAGCATCTACATATTGTAAATATCTGAGCCAGCTGATTTAAATTAGCTGGCTTTTTTATTAAGATTCAATTTTATTAAGATTCAATACGCTGTAAAAACGCTTGCGTGCGCGGATGGGTCGATAGCTCAAACATCTGCTTAGCGCTACCCTCCTCAACCACATAACCATCTTCAATTAACACCACATGATCAGCGACATCGCGGGCAAAATTGATCTCATGAGTGACCACGACCATCGTCCAACCTTCGCTTGCTAGCTGTTTCATAGTCTCAAGAACATCTTGTACCAGCTCCGGATCGAGCGCTGAGGTTGGCTCATCAAACAGCAACAATGAAGGCTCAATAGCCAAAGCGCGGGCAATGCCAATGCGCTGCTGCTGACCACCTGATAGCTGAAACGGATAAAGATCCGCTTTGTCCGCTAGCCCCACCTTTTTAAGCAGTGCTAAAGCTTGGGCTTGCGCGTCCGCCTTAGAAGTCCCTTGCACTACTGTCGGTCCGAGCATCAGGTTCTGTAGTGCCGTCTTATGCGGGAATAGATTATAAGACTGAAACACCATGCCAGATTTACGCTGCAGGGCTAATAGCTTTTTCTTATTCGGCTTAGCACTGAAATCTACCGTTAAGCTACCATCATCAAAAGCGATGATCCCTTGATCAGGAGTTTCCAGCGCATTGATACAGCGCAAAAAGGTGGTTTTACCTGACCCTGATGGTCCTAAAATTACCACCACCTTACCTTTATGAATGGTCAAGTCGATGCCTTTGAGCACTTGATTGGTACCGAAAGCCTTGTGAATATTAGTGATTTGAATCATAAGGACGTTCCGTTTATAAATGAATAAGCTGGCATGTAAAGGTCAAGTTACTTTGCCACATAGCGATCAAGACGAGTCTCAAGCTTGCCTTGGATAAAGGTTAAGAACAGGCAAATTCCCCAATAGATAACCGCCGCTTCGGTATAGACCAGCATAAACTCATAATTACGCGCGGTAATGATCTGAGCTTGTTTAAATAGCTCAGTGACCAGTACCAATGATGCTAATGACGTATCTTTTACTAAGCTAATAAAGGTATTAGATAGCGGCGGCACCGATACTCTGAGCGCTTGTGGCAAGATAACATGGCGAAAGGTCTGCAAGTACGTCAGACCTACTGTCGAGCCAGCCTCCCACTGCCCCTTTGGGATAGACAAAATAGAGGCGCGCACGGTCTCTGAAGCATAAGCGCCGATATTTAAGGAAAACGCAATAATCGCCGAGGGAAAGGGGTCGAGCTTGACCCCAACGCTTGGCAAGCCATAAAAGATAATAAATAGCTGCACAAGCATCGGTGTACCGCGAATGGCGGAAACATAGATGCGAGCAAGTCTATAAATGATCTTATGAAACCAGCCTGTCCGCGGCACAATACGAATGAGCGCGACTGTTAGCGCAATCACCATACCAATAGCAAATGAGATCAATGCCAGCGGTATCGAATAATAGATACCGCCTTTAAGCATTGGCCAAAATGAATTGATAACAATTTGCGCCCGATCAGGGCTCATAAACGGCAATAATGCCAATAAATCAGCTAACACCGATGTTATAGAAGCTAGCATTATTTTTGTTGGCTTATATCGGCGCCAAAGAACTCTTCGCTAAGCTCAGTCAATGTACCATCTGCTTGCAACTCACTCATGGCTTCGTTCAGTTTTTCCACGACAGCATCATTACCTTTTAATAGTATCAAACCTGAACCACGCTGCTCACTTTTTGGTGCAACCAGTTTAATCTCAAGGCCACTATCTGGGAATTTTTTGAGATAATCGAGTACGGCTAGATTATCATTCATGGTAAAGTCAGCACGGTCTTGTTTGACCAGTTGAATCGCTTGCGCCATACCATCGACTGGAACGACTTCTGCTTCATAACGCTCTGCCAGCTCGCCATAGTTGCTTGAGAGCGACTGAGCACTACGTAGACCTTTCAAGTTCTCCCATGAGCTATAGCGATTGTCATCGGTTGGCGCTAAAGCGACCGCACCCGACCAGCTATAAGGCGAAGCTATATCATATTTTGCTTGGCGCTCTGGGGTAGTGAGACTGACTTGGTTAGCCACCATATCGAAACGCTTAGAGTCGAGCCCTGCTAGCATCGCATCCCACTGAGTCTCTTTAAACTCAACATCGACGCCAAGTTTGTCAGCGACCGCGCGAGTGACTTCGACATCATAGCCGGTCAGCTTACCGCTTTGATCATGGTAGGTAAATGGCGGATAAGTGCCTTCAGTGCCCACATTGATAGTGCCGCCGTTATTGATACGTTGTAATAGTTCTGAGCCACCCTCAGCAGTACTATCGGCATTATTAGCCGTTTCATCGGTTGTAGATTGGCTACAGGCCGCTAGCAATACAGTGCTAGCAGCTAAAGTTAATAGAGCACGGCGTTTCATAGGATTTCCTTAAGTTACAAATTAACAGTTATTATTGTCATTGCGATTGGTTACGACTAGTTTAACTTGGCTCGGTAAGAATTGGGCAAAAAAAACGTACAAAAATAGTGAGCAGAAGTCAGAAGGTTGAGGCACAAAGCAAAATTACAAGAGTAGCTAGTGATGATAGAGCAAGCAAGCTTTATATTTTTGAGTCTGCCATATATAAAAAGCCCCAATCAGTGATTGAGGCAAGGTGCCAGTATTCTTTGAGAATACTAAGGTCTATTTAGAATAATAAGGGCTATAAATAAAGGTCGCTTATTTTTTGACTTTACGCGCAAACTCTCTACCTGTTTCGGCGTCTATTTTGAGCTCAATAATTTGCTTGTCTCTGAGCATATCGACCTCAAAATAGCTAGGATGATCAGCGTAATCACGGTCGTTTTTGAACTCTACTTCTAGCACGCGACTATTAGCTTGCTTTTCGATAGCATTAATAACACCCATAGCGCTTATTTTTGCGCGGCGCTGACTATTATAATCGTCGACATCACCACTATCTAGACGGTCTGTATCTAGCTCGAGTACTTGACCGCTAATAGCATCAACCTTGATTTCATATTCAGTGGTGCCATTACTGAACTGTATCTCATAAGCGCCGCCGTTGCCCTTAGCAGCACTATCGTCATCGTCGAACTCTGCACTGATCAAGGTGCCTTTTGCTTGTTTATTAGCGATATTGATCGCTTGCTTGAGACTAATTTTGGTCCCTTGTGCGGCACGTATTTCGTCATTGATATTGGCATGAGACACCGTACTGACAGCACCTAACGCTAATGTCAATGTTAAAGCCAATCCAGATCCTAATGTCGTGACTTTAAACCTTTCAAAATACTTATTCATTACCTTCTCCTTATTAGTATTAGGGTATTGCTGGTAGCATAACGTTTTTCGGGAAAGGATTTTGAAGCAAAAAAGTAGCGTAATGTATCACTCCTGTCTAGAGCTTATGAGGATTGTTAGCTCTACATCTTGCTGCTGCTTCATGCTAGTAAATGCTACAATAGCGCACCCGTTTAAGGACTCTTATGATTGATTTTTTAATAAGCAGTCGGGCGAAAATACCTACATAAACTTAATAAAAACATTTATTCCTTTTTATCTCTTTACCTCTAAGAACCAAGTCCGCTATGACAATCCCCTTTACAGACTTATTTTATGACAATCCTGTCAGCCATGATACCAATAATAAAACCTCTGAGCTGAACCTAAATGATTGTAATAATACGGACATCTCGGTATTGGCATATAAAAGCTTGCCTGCAACGATACAAAAAGCACTCTTAAGCCAAAATCGTTTGGTTATTATTGCTAATAACCCGTCGATTACTATCGAGACGTTAGAGCAAACCCTACAGCCTACCGATATCGTAGTCCTGTTCAACGACTTCATTCATGCCGACTTTTTTGCTACTCATGCACTCGCCAAAACCTTGCCCAAGCTATTATTTTTCAGGCAAATTGGCGATAGTCGGTTGCACTTTGGCCTACCCCCAAGAAGCAATAATTTGATCGCTATTGAGCAGATGGCGCAGCATGCCGCTTTGGGTATTTTTCTTAGTAATATCAGCTATCAGTTTCCTACCCCTACTGACGATCCTAAGCCGAATGATGATCCTATTAGTGAAGATCGAGTCTTGAGTATTGCTCATGATTTAAAGGTTATTTTTGATAGCAGCGAGCATTGCCGCGTACTGTCCGAGCAGCATCCTGTAGTCGCCGACTATCCGAGTTTTGCTGACATTCATTCTTCGGCACCAACCTCTGGATTTTTAATGTATCGATTGCTATTGGCAGCTCGCCAACCCGTGCAGTGCTTGCAGCGTACCAATAATCCACAGAAGAGGACTGCACCTGTAGAGATACTGCTGCTTGGCTTCAATGATGACGACAAGACGGCGCACTTTTGGGAGGGTCATAATTGGGCTTTTGAGCGTCAAGAGCTGGCAGCGCCGCCTATTGGGGTGGAGATTATTCGTCAGTATTAGAATTAAAGTTTAGAATTGAGAACATGTTAAAAAATGCTCGCTTGTCTCATTAATTGTCTTAGCAAGTAGTATCTACAAGGAAGCCTGATCATTTTTAACACCTAAACCCTAAACCCTAAACCCTAAACAAAAAAATACCGCGTTTGGCTTGTTATTAGCTGAACGCGGTATTTTGCTATAGATAACTATCTAAGCAAGCCTACAGGCTGACCTACTCTAAACGACTATTAGTTCAAGATGCCATAAGCACATAGCGCATCAGCGACGCGCTTAAAGCCAACGATGTTCGAGCCGGCCATATAGTCGATGTAGCCATTATCAGTCTGATTATACTTATCAGAGGCAGAAGCGGCGCAGTCATGGATGTCTTTCATGATGTTTTTTAGGCGCGTATCGATTTGCTCAAAGGTCTTGTACTGACGTACAGAGTTCTGTGACATCTCAAGCGCTGATACCGCAACGCCGCCAGCATTAGCCGCTTTACCTGGCGCATAATGGACGCGGTGGTCACGGATATGATCGATCGCTTCGGCAGTGAGTGGCATATTAGCGCCTTCCACCACGTACTTGATACCATTGTCGACCATCATTTTGGCATCGTCTTCATCGACTTCGTTTTGCGTCGCTGAAGGAATAGCAATATCGCCTTTAATGTGCCAAGGTTTTTTGCCTTCAAACCATTCACCACCGAACTTATCAATATAGTCAGCCAAAGGCTTGCTTTGATCTTTTTGCTTTTTCAGCCAGTCGATCTTTTCTTGATCGAAGCCATTTTCATCATACAGCGTGCCTTTTGAATCAGAGACAGTGATGGCTACGCCGCCGAGCATAACCACCTTTTCAGCGGCGTGTAGCGATACATTACCCGCGCCGGTGATCAGTACTCTTTTGCCTTCGATACTCTCGTTTTGTACTTTAAGCATGTTTTCTAAGAAGTACACCGCGCCATAACCGGTGGCTTCGGTACGCATCAAGCTACCCCCAAAACCGACACCTTTACCGGTCAACACGCCGCTATACTCATGCGTCAAGTTCTTATACATGGCAAACATATAGCTCACTTCGCGGCCGCCTACACCGATATCGCCAGCAGGGACATCCATATCTTTACTGACGTAATGATGAAGCTCACGCATAAAGGCGTAGCAAAAACGGCGAATTTCATTTTCAGTTTTACCCTTAGGATCAAAATCAGAACCGCCTTTACCACCGCCTATCGGTAGACCAGTCAAAGCGTTTTTGAAGATTTGCTCAAAGCCTAAGAACTTGAGTACCGATTGATTGACGGTAGGATGGAAACGTACGCCGCCTTTATAGGGGCCTAGCGCGTTACTAAACTGTACTCGCCAGCCGCGGTTGACTTGTACCTCTCCTTTATCGTTCTCCCAGTTAATACGAAAGGCAATAATACGATCAGGCTCTACCAAACGCTCAAATATTTTATTTCTTTCGTATTCAGGATGGGCGTCATATAAAGGAGCAATAGTAAGCGCAACTTCTTTTACGGCTTGCACAAATTCGGGTTGATGGGCGTAGCGGGTTTCAACTTTTTCGATGGCTTGACTGATACTCATATAGCGTCCTTAAAGTAGAGATGATCATTCTATAATTGACCACGGCATAGCGGTGTCGTGCTATCGCCTGTTTACACTTGCAGCGATGCGACTGTCCATACCAATGTAGGATTGCAATTATTAGAATAAAAGAGAATGGTATACGGCGACCTATGTAGACCCCTGTACTAGTATATCTAAGTTATGAATATATCCGATTTTGGTCTATAAATATCGCCGCGTTCATCGCCAGCTGATTGACCTATAACGAGTCTAGTAAAAACGAGTCGGTTACAGGTACGTTATAGTAGGCGCTTCAGGCGTCTATTTGACGACCAAAAAGATAAAATCGATGAAATCAAATTAGTGAAATCATAGTTTCGTTATAACTATATATCATTTTTTGCGCGTATAAGTCTAGTAAATAACGACATCATCGGAAGTTATAATAGTCCTCAGCGGTCATATTTTTTTACTGACAATAGCGCGATGGCGATAGATAAACGCCTGACAAGCAAGTTGGCGTAGTGATATTAGCTACTGTGGTGTAACTATCAATTATGAACAACAGCTCTGCCGCACCACATTGTGACTCTACTCAAATAAGCATTAATCATTGCAAATAGCAATGCACGCTCACAACTCATACTAGTTTCTATCCTTATAGCTGTCAATGTTATCTATAAGCCGTTGGCTACTAGAGCAGTTATAAAATCGTGAAAGGTCATTAAAGCAGGATAAAAGGTAAAAAAATTCGAATATTACACTTTCTAGGCGGCTAATCTATATCAATAATGCTAGTAAGGCTTTATAATGCTTAGCCTAGTTTGCCAGACTATTTACCTTTTATTCACCGTTTATTTCACCACTAATTGTAGAGAAAAAGTTATGCGTACAGATTCATTCCAACAAATCTTGGAAGACCTAAATAGCTCATCAGCAGACGTCGAAGCATCAGCGCTAATCTCCAACGATGGTCTTATGATAGCCTCAGCATTACCGACTGGCGTTGACGAAGATCGTGTTGGCGCTATGTCTGCAGCACTGCTGTCGTTAGGTGACCGCGCGGGGCGTGAGCTTGCCCGTGGCAGTATCGATCGCATTATGATTCAAGGCGAAAAAGGCTACGTCATTATGACCTCTTCCGGCGACGAGGCGGTATTAACGATTATGGCAAAACCGAATGCTAAGCTTGGCCTGATATTTTTGGACATCAAGCGTGCCTCAGAAGCGCTAGCCAAACTGATCTAACTATTAGTTTTAGTAACGATTAACTTTAGTATTTATCAATTTCAGTACCTGCCACAATAATTATGACATAACCATAATTAGGCTAAATAAAGGAGATTGCTATGGTCGCTTCCTTACCGGACGCCACTAAGCCCGACGCCACTGCTGAACCCATCACCATGACTTATCACGACGGAGCATCGCGCGTCATCTATGATACTGGGATTGAGCGCCCTTATCCGGATGGCAAACTCATCGTCTCGCGTACCGATTTGGCGGGTAATATTACCCACGTCAACGATGCTTTTGTTGAGATCAGTGGCTATGATATCGATGAGCTAATCGGTAAGCCGCATTATATTTTGCGGCACCCTGATATGCCAAAAGCGGCTTACAAAGATCTCTGGAGTACGGCTGAGGCGGGACAAAAATGGCATGGCTATGTAAAGAACTTATGTAAAGATGGTAGCCACTATTGGGTCTATGCCACCGTTGTACCGAATGTTCGCCGCGGTGAGACTGTCGGCTATACTTCAGTGCGCCGTAAGCCATCACGTAGCAAGATAGCCGCCGCCACTACCCAATATGCGCAAATGAAACAAGATGAGGAAGGTTAAATCATGACGACACACAATATGTTAATCGCCCCTGATTTTTCACCTGAGCGGTTTGCAGGCTGGCACATGCTCAACACTTTAATCCAAAAACGCGCCAACATCAATATGCACCTCAATATGCCGGCAGCTCATGCCGAGCAAGAAGATCTGATAGCTGAAGGTGACATCCAGGTCATTTATGCCAATCCATTCGATGCCGCTACCCTCATTCGTGAGCACGGCTACCGCGCTGCTGCGCGTCCGGTTGGCAAATCAGACGAGATGGTCATTGCCACCGCGAGCAATGGTGAAATTGCTAGTTTAGAGCAAATTACTGCGGGGATGACAATTGCCATGGCGGATAATCGCGATGTCAAACTGATTGGCCTGCGTTTGCTCGAAGCGGTTGATATCATAGAGCCTGATCTCAGCTGGGACATTACTGAGACTTATCAGGCAGCCGCACGCAAAATCATCAAAAGCGAGGCGCAAGTAGGGTTCTTTTTAGCCGAGATCTTTCATAGCTTCTCACGGTTAACGAAAGCTCAGCTCTCGGTGCTGATCGAGAGTGACTTGGCGGATATCAGTCATGTCCTCCTCGTCAAGGAAGACTTTGCTGATAGCCAAATACTGATGGATGCTATCTTGAACCTGCATAAAGACGAAGATGGCAAAGAGGTACTAACAGAGCTAGGTATGGCGCAAGGGTTTGAAGCTATGAGTGAAGAAGACGGCGAGTTTATGATAGATCTGATGGAAACCTTGCTTGATTAGTTTGGCTATTGGTTTTTGCACCTTTGCCTGACTGATATCTACCTTTTTGATTACTGCTTAGGATACGGCTATGAGTGAGCTACCCCCTACCCCCACGCAAGAAGCGACTGCTCGCCATGATTTTCGCTTTTATTCGCGCAAGATATTTTCAGCGCCCAATAATCGCTATTATCATGAGCAGCGGATCAACGCCGCCTTGCTCCTCAAAGAAAAAGAGCCGCTACAAGGTGCCGTCGCTGACTTCTTTTATGGCTGCTGGTACGACATTCCTTATGATGTTGAGGATATATTCATCCGTATCCAGAACCGTTTGCATCCGCAAATAGAGCGAGCGTTTCGCAACTGTATCAATAAGATTGACTATATTAGGCATAGTAGCGAGTTTGCGACGCGCTGGAGCGTGCTGATCACCCCTTCACTCAACGTCGATACTCACCGCCTGCGTATCAGTAGCGACGACGCCAAAGAGATCGCTAAGAACATCACCACTGAACTGATGAATGCTCGCGATAGTGAGGATTGGAGCACTATTGAGCAAATAGAAAATGAGTTTTTTGCGCACTGCTTAGCGTGTAACGATCGTCTTGCTTTCTCTATTGTCTGGTTTCGGTTAGGTAAGAGCGACTGGCAGTTCGATCAGCGCTGGCAAAGCTGTCAAGAGCACTTGGAGCAAACCCAAGTGACAGCAGAAGCCTAGCGACTACTTAGCCCTTATCTTACTTTCTCGCTCAGCTATTAGGTTAGCATTATTACTAAGGTTGTTTTTATGTCCAGTTTTGCTCATGCCGAAAAAACCTATATTACTTTGACCCCAGCAGGCGTCTTTGAAGCCTTTTCACAGCCCAAGCCTACTGCAATGCAGCTTGCCCTACAAGCGCTGTTATCACACCGTGAGACTATGCTAGTTGCCGACTGGCTCAAAGCGTTTCCTGAGCTGTGGCTTGAGGGCTTCGTTGAGCAAGGCTTTATTGAAAAGCTCTCGACCTTTTTACCCGCGCCTAACCTACCCTTAGATCAGTTTTTGCCTTATGTCGTCGCCAGCTTATCTGGTAAACGCCGTGCCGCTATCGCCTCAGATGAGGGCTTTTGTCTTGCACGGATTGGCTATAGTCAAGAAGAAGCGGATATGCTGAGTGTCGCTGCGGCGGATTTTTCAGGGTTTATGCTCAGGCAGCAGCAGCGCGGCTGGTCATTGGATAGCCGTGCTATCTCGTTCTTTCAGCAAGTGGATCTGCTCATCCCCGAGACAAGCTTTGTGTTTTTGTGGATTGATACTGATGGTTATGCCGTCATCATCGATGGCGAGCCTTTAACCAATAATCGTGCCTTCGTTGAGCTGATTTGGGGTATCAAAACCTCAGGGCTAAAGTTTGAAACAACGGAAGCTTAAAGTCAGCTAACGTCTTTGCTACACTTGCTATAAAAGCCTTGCGCTTTTCTATCATTGAATAGAAAGGCGCAAGGCTTTTTGTTTTAGTGTCTAAAATCTTATCTTATTTTCACCTTTTAGCCGCCTTTAAAAAAATGTTTATTTATAAAAACTTAGGCTAATAAATAGCGACAACTTGGCGCATAATAGGGCATACTGTCTTGGCTATGTTTATTTATAAGTAAGTAAAGCCACCGTTTTTTATAACTATCACTCCTACCACACCCCTTTATCATTATGAAAATGTTTCGTATTAACGGTTCTATTTAAGTTTTATCCTAACTCACTCACCCCTTTGAGTTAGGTCACTAGGCATGGTGCAACCTTCCCTAATGCTCCAAACTCCTTAACCATTTGCCTATACTCCCCTATGCCACTTACCCTCTGTTTAGGATCCGCTATGACTGCTCCAACTACCCCTATGGATGTGCGCTTACGTTATCAGACGCTTGAGTTTGGCGATATGGATATTCATGTCTGCACCTTGCGTGACAATCAAGAATATAGCGATCCGGACGGTATAGCAGCCGCTTTGGGTATTTGCTCAGCTTCTTGGCCAATCTTTGGGGTACTGTGGCCATCGAGTTTAGTACTGGCTCATCATATGCTAGAGTATGATATAGCAGGCAAACGCATCTTGGAGGTCGGCTGCGGTATGGCGCTTTCAAGCTTGCTGCTCAATCATCGTCAAGCAGATATCACCGCGACGGACTATCACCCAGCAGTGCAATATTTCTTAGACAAAAACGCTGAGCTCAATGGCGATAAGCGCATAACCTTTGAGCGTTTAGAGTGGTCGGAGCATAAAGGCGATTTGGGTCTATTCGATACGATTATCGGTAGCGATTTGCTCTATGAAGAACAACACGTACCGATACTGGCGGACTTTATCGGACGACATGCTAAGCCAAACTGCGAGGTCATCATCGTCGATCCGGGACGAGGCCGGAAAAACAAGATTATCGCTAAAATGGAAGAACAAGGGTTTAGCAGTCAACAGCAAAAACCTATAGATACGATCTATTTAGAACAGCCTTTTAAGGGGCATTTATTGACGTTTTTGCGTCAATAATTCATCCGGTTACTTTGCTATAATGCAAATACACCCTTGAGAAACTAGCGAAAAAAGTATTTATCCAAATATCCTGCAATTATTGTAATAAAAGACTTGCAAAGTCTGCGAAACTTGCTAAAATGCTCAACCTAAATAGGCGTATAGCTCAGTTGGTTAGAGCGCTACCTTGACATGGTAGAGGTCGCTAGTTCGAATCTAGTTACGCCTACCAGATTCGAAAGCCCCAATCTTTATGATTGGGGCTTTTTTTATGCCTGTAATATAAGGAGCTGTAGCGGAATAGATAGATTAATTTCGATTAGATTTTAGAGCCTTCTAACTTTAAATAATTAGCACTGAAAAGTGTGTGTGCCCAAAATGTGCCCAAGTTATGCCTTCTCTTAGTTTTTCCTATTTATTAATATAATATTTTTGACCTCTACTGTAACCTTTTAGTCAAAACCTACTTATCACTATCTTCTAATCTTATTTGTTTCATTCTACGTACGAGCAGTTTGTATTGTCAGAGCTATCTTTACAATACAGCAAATATTTAACTGAAATAAATAGAGAACTGCTTTTAGGGTTTGTTATAGTTAGACTCAGAAATTGTACTCACTATTGTATTTTTAGGAGATTATTATGTCGTATAAGAAGGTAACGGTCGCGGGAAGCGGCGTCTTAGGCTATCAAATCGCCTTTCAAGCCGCATATCATGGTTTTGATGTCACGGTTTATGACATCAATGACGAGGTTCTAGAGCAAGCTAAGTCAAAGTTTGAGTGGATGTGTAAGGCTTTTAGAAAGGACTTAAGAGCGACTCAAGAGCAATTAGATACAACGTTTGAGAACCTGAGCTATACCTCAGATCTTGCAGAAGCGGTCAAAGACGCTGATCTAATGATTGAGGCCATTCCTGAGATTCCAGAGATCAAAATTGAATTTTATGAAAAACTCGCTAAGCTTGCTCCAGACAAAACGATATTTGCCACCAATACCTCTACCCTACTACCTAGCCAGTTTGCTGAATCGACAGGACGACCGGCTCAGTTCTTAGCGCTGCATTTTGCTAATAAGATCTGGATGCATAACGTCGCCGAAATCATGGGTCATCCTGGAACCGACCCTAAAGTATTTGATGAGGTGGTAACCTTTGCGACAGATATTGGTATGGTGCCGATGCCGCTGTATAAAGAGCAACCTGGCTATATTATGAATAGTTTACTAGCGCCTTTTATAGATGCAGGCTTGCAACTACTCGCCAAAGAGGTTGCCGATCCGCATACCATTGATAAGACTTGGATGATAGTGACCGGTGCGCCTGTAGGGCCGTTTGGTATCTTGGATACTATAGGGATTAACACCGCTTACAACATCACTAAGATGTCTGCTGATAGGACTCAAAGCCCTGTGAGGTTTAAGGCAGTTAAGTATCTAAAAGAGCAGTTGATTGATCAAAATAAATTAGGCGCTGCGACTGGCGAAGGGTTTTATACCTATCCCAACCCTGCTTATATGAATCCTGACTTTTTAAAATAGTAGGTGATAACCCTTACAAACCTAAGAGGCTTAACAAATAGAGTTAATACAAAGACGAATCGCAAGACTGTTCTAGATTTGATTGTTCAGGACAGCGTTTAGGTCAAAATACTAACTCAGTCCTGTACGAAATAGCGTACCTACCACTACAAAGCTAACTGAAAATAAAGTCACTAAGATAATATTAACCGAAAAAGCCTTTAGCGTATGCACTGATAGTTTTGGTATTCTATAAAAGCGCGCATGCAAGGCAACCATAATAGTCAATAATAACAACAGCAACTTAAGACTAATAAGAATACTCAAATCATTATCAAAAGCGAACCATGATTTGACGTTAGGCAGTAATTGGTACGCCATCCAAAGACCAGTCACAATCTGAATCCCTAAAGCGGGCATACCCACCTTTTCAAATTGCTGTTCAAACTGTAGTAAAGTATCAATATCAGCGGTTAAGACTGCTTTGGGTAAGATGACGGATACCAAGATTAGATGACCGCCGGTCCAAACTGTGGAGCCTAATAAGTGCATGATTAATATATAGTTAAACATAGGGTGTTATCCTAAAAGTCTGACTTAATAGGGTTTTGTGTTTATTTATTAAGGTAACGGACTATGAAAGCGCCAATCAATTACAACCTCTATCACGCCAGCATCATCTTAGTCTGAATATATCACGCCACGCCTGCAACACTGATGCCACTGAAATCAATGAGCATTGGCGTAAACTAACCTCCTATATCAAGAGTATGAGAGCGTTAATTAAAACATTGAGCTAACCGACATTTTATCTAAGAGACTAATTGGGCTGACTGAGGTATAGGATAAACCTTGTCATAGATTAAATTATAGACAAAGGCGTATAGCAGATAAAAGGTAGCCATAGTGATATCCATCTTGAAGGCTGCCCATAACGTTATATTCAAGTACCAAGCAATAAATGGTAAGAGTAAGCATAGTAACCCTACCTCGAACAGTAAGGCATGGATCAGTCTTAGCCGAACTGTTTTATGTATATCTCTGCGCCATTTTAGTAAGGCATGATCAAACCATACATTGTAGATAAAATTCCAGATAGTCGCCGTCACAGAACCAACTATGGCTATAGTACCCATCAGATGTAGCTCAAAACCGAACACCCAACTTGCTAGTGGTGCAAAAGTGATTAGACCCATTAATTGAAAAGCTAAGGTGTGGCGAATACGATCTTTTACAGTACGCATGGTATTTCCTAATTTTAAATAATGTATGACTACTCTGTTTTTAGTTATTATTTATATTTAAAATTAAGTGTCTTAATGATTTAATATAATTAAATTTATACGTTGATAGGGTGGTTTGTTTTTTGGCATGATTTATCTATTGCTCTTTAGCCATTTAGAAGCATCGTCGTCATAGCACCCTTGCTTTTGACTCTCCATAGCACAAAGTCGTCACGCTCTGCCAGAGCATAACGTCATCCATGGTGCTTCAAACACTCAGCGACTAGTTATATAGGCTGCCTATCATTTTTAGCCCCCTGCTACTGGGGTAATAAAAACCACATGATCACCCTCATTTATCTTATCCGTCCACTTAGCGAAATAGTCATTTACCGCCACTCTTAAATCCGACTGCGGACGACTAAAGCTGTGCTTTTGACGAAGCTGATCATAAAGCTCAGTCAACGACGTCGAAGGCTTAACTTGAATATTCTCTTCATTACAGTTGGCTTCATCAGCTAAGCTAGCGAAATACAAAACATCAATATTTATTAAAGTATTTGTGTTGATACTTTCAGCTATAGCGCTCATTATTCTCTCCATTATTGAAATCTAAGTCAGAATACAAGTCAAAACCTAACCATAACTATCATCCGACTTAACACCGGCTTTGCTTAGCAAGCAGATATTATTAATCAAAGTGTTATGTGACATCGCGTTAGCTTTAGCCATGGTTCGGATTCACGCGCATGAAGTGCGGGATAAAGTTACAAGGACGCGTACGGCTATCAAACTGCTCTTTTAGGATATCTTCCCAGCCCGTACGGCAAGCCCCCGTTGAGCCCGGTAAACAAAAGATACCTGTACCATTCGCCATGCCAGCGACTGCGCGCGATTGCACCGTTGACATACCGATATCCTCTTTTGAGATCAAACGGAACATCTCACCAAAGCCATCAATAGCTTTGTCGAATAACACCCCTACCGCCTCTGGCATGCTGTCTCTGATATAAAAGCCTGTACCGCCTGTCGTAATCACCGCATGCACATCCGGGTCTGCTATCCAGTGGCTGATGACCGCTCTGATCTGATAGATATCGTCTTTGATGAGTTGACGGTCAGCAAGGTTGTGGCCAGCGGCTTTGAGCTGATCAACCAAATACTGACCTGAGGTGTCTTGCTCAACGGTGCGACTATCAGAAACAGTGAGAACAGCGATATTAATAGGGGTAAACTCAGCTACAGGCTTGCTCATGATTAATCCTTAATAAATATAGTCTTAAATGTAGTTTGAATAAATAAGAAGTAGATTAAATAAAATACAGACAATAAAAGTTTAGCCGCTAATCCTTTAACCACCGATCTCTCAACCACCGATCATGGATAGATTAGCCATCATGCCGCTATTGGCATCATGCAAATGGTGGTGTTCAGGCTTGATTGGCATAAAGCTGTGCAGCGTCTTAACCAGCCCCTCGACATCATCTTGACGTAGATGCTCACGGATATCGTAGTTACCCTGATCAAATAAGCATAAGTGCACTTTACCTTGGCTACTCACTCTTAGGCGATTACAACTGTCACAAAAGTGAGCGGCATAAGGGGCTATCATACCGATGCGACCCAAATAATCAGGATGGCTATATTCCACCGCTGGACCATCACTGCTACCGCGTACATGCGGCTGCCAGCCGTGCTCTAATAAATAATCAATAATCGTATCGGACTGGGCGTGCTGAGCGAAGAACAAATCACTATTGTCGCTGGTCTGCATAAACTCAATAAAACGGTAAGTGATCGGACGCTGCTTGACGTAATCCATCGCGGCTATTAAGTTCTCAAAAGCAGTCTCTGCCATTAAGATACTATTTATTTTCAGCTTAATATCGGTGGTTTCTAGGAGTTTATCCATATCAGACAGCAACTGCGGCAACATATTAAAACCCGTCATCTTATGAAAGATATCGGCATCGAAGCTATCCATACTGATATTAATTTGATTGAGCCCAGCGGCATCCCAGTTGGCCAAATGCTTACCCAATTTATAGCCATTACTGGTCATCGCCATGGTGTCGATACCATGAGTTTGCTTAATAGTATGCATAATATCGACCACATCGCGGCGAATAGAAGGCTCACCACCGGTGATTCTCACCTTTTTGGTGCCAACTTTTGCAAACCCTCGGATAAGAGTGTCAATTTCAGACACGCTCAATTCACCTTCAGGCGGCTTGCCTTGATAGCCATTAGGCAGGCAATACTCGCAGCGAAAATTACAAAAATCAGTAATAGATAGACGTAGGTAAGTTAGGCGCCGAGCAAAGCCGTCAACCAGTGATGTCGAGACAAGAGTAGAAGGTTCAGGGTGCGCCAATGTGATGCGCTGGCCGGTTGGCTGATCAGCCTGTGGCGAGTAGAGTGAAACTCTCCCTGTCGTGTTGGCGAGATCGTTCATATATGATTACCATTAATATTGAATAAGTTGTGTGCTCTAAGCGTTGCCTCGGGTTGTGAATAGGAATGATTTGGTATATATATTATGACAAGTAACGATGGTATAAAAAATAACCCTAAGTAGGTTTTGCCTACTCCTTAAGAGGTAGCAGCCCACTTAGGGTATCGGAGTTTAAAAGATGAAAATTGAACAACTCGCACTTATCCGCGAAAGATATTCTCTTGCTCAAGAGTCATCTCAATGCCTTCGATATCAGCCTCGTTTTCTAGCGTAAACAGATAATCACACAAGGATTGGTGAAAAGCTTGTTGGCTCAGCTTATTATGGATAGCTGGGCTGACCTGCTCATAAGTCATCTGAATACCAGGCTGCTTATCTAACACCTCGACGATATGAAAACCATACCGGCTCTCGATAGGGCTTGGCGCAAGGCCGACCTCTAAATTAAAGAGTGCTTTTTCAAACTCCGGTACGGTTTGTCCTTTATCGATAACGCCCAGCTCCCCGCCTTGCTCTTTAGAAGGGCAAGCAGAATACTGACGCGCCAATTCTACAAACTCAGCACTAGGATTGTTGTCATTTTTGATCTGCTCAATAAGCTCATAAGCTTGGCTTTTGAGCGTTAAGCGCTCCTCACCATCCTCAGGTAAACACGCCAACAAAATGTGACGCACCGACATGATCGGGTCGGTCTTAAAGTCGGTGATGTTTTGCTGATAATAGCGCTCACAAGTTGCCATATCTGGAGTAGAGGCTTTGACGTTTTTGTCAATTAAGGCTGAGATCGCCTGCTCCTCATCGCTCTCCCATGCCGCCTCGCCAAGGCTTGGCTCATCTAGTACCGCAAACTTTAACAGCTCCCGCACCACTAGCGCCTGTGTCGCCAAAAACAAAGCATCTTCCTTAGTTTCCGCTGGATGATACTGAACTTCTTGGGCAATAGCGGTTCTATCGATCATGATCCCATTGACCGTCACCGACGGTAGCTCATCACGGCTCGACGCAATCAAATTTTTATGATTGCTGCGCTCCTCCGCCAGTGCTCGATCAATAAACTCTTGATCAGAATGCGGCTTTTTGAGATCAGACGCCGTTGGCATGATACGGATAATATCTTCATTATCCATAGCGTTGTTAGAAGCAGTACTGGTCTGTTCAGTTGGGTTATAAGTGTTGACGGTCATATGGGATACTCCACTACTGGTTCATAACAAAATTAAGGATATATTAAGACAGCTCTAAGCTCATTTTAGGACCGAACGGCTCATAATGAACACTATCTACGCCGTGATCGAGTGTCATCAGTCCATCAATCATACTCTCCATAAATGGCATTGAGCCGCAAACATAAATATCAGCAGGCTGTGGTAGCTTAGCAAGCCATGCCTCATTTAGTATTTGGTTAGAGTCAAAATAAAAAATATGTTTTTCAACGTTTTCAGCCGTTGCTAATAGCTCATTAACCTGCGTCTCGAACGCATGATGCGCCTGGTTTTGACAAGCATAGACCCAAATGATAGGCCGCTTCGGATTGGCCTTCACTTGCGCTTCTAACATCGATAAGATGGGCGTAACACCAACGCCAGCACTCATCAATACTAGTGGGATGTCGTTTTGGTTGATAAGCTCTTGATTAAGCGCAAAGTCGCCTGCAGGCGCAGACAATAAAATAGTATCGCCAGCCTCCACCTCATCGTGTAAATGATTGGACACCAAACCATAATGCTCATTGCGATTGTCGCGTCTTACAGCAAACTGAATGCCTTTATCAGTACTGGTTGAATATAAAGAGTAATGACGTAGTGCAGCATGATCGCTATCTTTTGGGTCGGTTTTTACGGTGATGTATTGACCAGCGGTTAGGTTCAATTTGCTTAGATCAATCGTTTGCTCGTTGTTTTCTGAATCATCATTAACCAGAACGACAGTAAAGGCGGCGATGTCAGTAGCTGCAGCGCTCTTTTCGACGACTTTAAATGCCGCAAACCCTTCCCACATCTCTTGCTCATACATGTTTTTTTCGAGCTGAATAAAAACATCTGCAATCTCATCATACGCCTCAGTCCAAGCGTCAATGATATCATCATTTGCAGCCTCTCCAAGCACCTCTTTTATCGCGCCGATTAAGTGCTCGCCAACGATAGGATAATGCTCAGGTAAGATTTGTAGGGCGCGGTGTTTGTGGCTGATTTGCGTCACTTGTGGTAGCAGTGTCTCTAATTTTTCAAGATGCTTTGCTGCGGCTAGAACCGTAGTTGCCAACGCCGTCTGTTGTCGACCTAGTTTTTGATTGGTTTCGTTAAAAATATCTAAGAGCTCTGGATGCTTATTAAACATGTTTTGATAGAAGACCGTAGTGATAGCCGTGCCATGCTCTTCGAGAACAGGAACAGTTGCGGTTACGATTTCTATAGTTTTTGGTGAAGCCATTATATATCCTTAGTGGATTGCCTATTGATGAATGAAAAAATGAATACTTCTATAAGATTCATTTGAAATGAATCTTATAGTATCACTCACAAAACGTCAATGCCAATCACTATACAAAGGGTCATTATTTGCTTTTGTCTACTGCGCTTTTTTCTGCCGAACAATCTGATAACGTCGACCTAAGTACCACACTGGGGCACTAATAATGTGAATCAGGCGCGTAAATGGGAAGATCATGATTAGCGTAATCCCTAGTGCCATGTGTAGCTGGTAAATCAGATCGGCTTGCTCAATACGGGCAGCGGCCTGTATCGGTCTCAAGATAGTAATATCCTGCGCCCAGCCTGCAAGGTTCATCATTGTGTAGCCATCTAAATGCTGCACTGAGGTAAAGATCGACATGAGACCTAAGTTCAGCTGCACAAATAACAACACCAGTACTAGCTTATCTGAGAAGTTTGAAGTGTTGGAAATACGATCATCAGTGAAGCGTCGCCACATCAGCATAGCCAAACCGATCCAGCAGGCCACCCCAGCGATACCGCCGACTACAACTGCGACGACTTGCTTGCGTCCAGCACTGATAAACGACTCGTAGAGAAAATGAGGGGTTAGCATCCCAAATAAATGGCCAAGTAGTACCACAATGATCCCTACATGGAACAGGTTACTCGCCCAGCGCATGTTCTTAGTTCTTAGCATCTGCGAAGAGCCGGTCTTCCAAGAATACTGCGATAAATCGAAACGTACCCATGTCCCGACAATAGCGATAGCCAAAGCAATATAAGGATAAACCCCAAACAGAAATATCTGTAACAAATTTAGGCCGGCTAAAGCCTCTAAGTTAGGACCTGCAATATCCATGTCTTGTCTCCCTATGATTAATTGGCCGAATGGCTTTTGAAGTCTACCCAGTGCACAGGAGCATCGACCAGTTTGGCAGCGGGCTTTCTGACGCCTGCTTTAGCGGCTAGGTTTTGGGTATTACTTTGAGAAGAACAACGCTCTTCTTGCTGAGCATCCATAAAATCGACAACCTCCTCCTCCCACTCTTTATCTATCGCATCAAAGGTGTCATCGGGTTTTTCTTTACTGATCTTTTCTTGATACTCTTCAATCACCGCAAGTGGCTTGCCAGCGATTTGCAATAACGCATTAAAGCAGCCTTGATAGATACTACCGCGTTCTTCAAGACGGGCCGCCAGTAGCGCGATGATATGGCTGACATCAGCGATATCCATACGTATCTGAATATCATCGTCAATGACCGTCGCTTGATAGGCCAAAAATTCTAAATACAATGGCAAAAAGTCCGGTAATTCTTTGACGCCAATCTCAAACCCGGCCTCTTCATATTGATTCATCAGATCGACCATCGCTTGACCACGATCACGCGACTCGCCATGCACATGCTCAAACAGCCATAGTGATAAAGAGCGACCACGCTCAAACAGACCGTCATAACGCGCTTGCGATTCAAGAGATCCTGTATCAATCAAGTCTTCAATCAAATTGATGATTTGCGCGCGCACCTCAGGACTGATTAAGGGCGAAGTCGCTACTATCTCCGCACAGTCCGCTAAGGTGTCGCCAACAAAAAGCTCGTTACTGGGGTAGTCTATAAGCAAGCTGATGACCTTGAGTAGCTTGAGATCCGAGTCGCCGATATTTGGCGGCATTGGCTCATTATTTTCATATTCATCAAAGACTGAATTAAGAGAACTATCAAGGGTAGTATCGACAGTTTCTGGGTTGTATATTTGCGAAGTTTGCATCTTATGACTCCCACTTTTGTACGGTATCGATAAAATCGCGGCGATTGGCTTTGCGTTGTCCGAACATACTGTTATCAGAATGTCCTGAACAGCCTTCACCAAAGGTAAATCCGCAGCCATTACGCTCAGCGAAAGCATCACTTAGAGCTTCTTCACGGTGGGCAGTTGGAATCACAAAACGATCTTCGTAATTAGCAATCGCTAGATAACGATACATCTCTTCGACTTGCAGCTTAGTCAGGCCGACATCATCCAAGATGCTTTGTACTTCTTGCTTTTCGACCAATTGCATACGCTTGTAGCTACGCATCGCCAGCAGGCGCTTTAGGGCTAGACGCACAGGTGCTTCGTCACCAGCGGTGAGCATATTAGCCAAGTAGCGTAGCGGAATACGTAAGCTATCGACATCGGGAATCAGACCATCCATCGCCACTTGACCGGCTTCGGCTGCGTTTTGGATCGGTGATAATGGCGGTACATACCACACCATCGGTAGCGTACGGTACTCAGGATGTAGCGGTAGCGCCAGCTTCCAATCCATCGCCAGCTTATAAACTGGTGAGCGCTGCGCAGAATCGATAACCGACTGCGGTACGCCATCTTTAAGAGCCTGAGCAATCACTGCCGGATCATTGGGGTCTAAAAAGATATCTAACTGCGCTTGATACAGATCTTGCTCATTAGGAGTGCTGGCCGCTTCGGCGATTTTATCCGCATCATACAGCAGCACGCCTAGGTAACGAATACGTCCAACACAAGTCTCTGAACAAACGGTTGGCATACCCGCTTCAATACGCGGATAGCAGAAGATACATTTTTCTGATTTCCCCGATTTCCAGTTATAGTAGATTTTTTTGTACGGGCAGCCTGAGATACACATACGCCAGCCGCGACATTTTTCTTGGTCGATCAGCACAATACCGTCTTCTTCACGCTTATAGATCGCACCACTCGGACAGGCCGCGACACAAGTCGGGTTCAGGCAATGCTCGCACAGACGTGGCAGATACATCATAAAGGTGTTTTCGTACTGCCCGTAGATGTCGGCTTGAATATTATCGAAGTTTTTATCTTTGCGGCGCTTTTCAAACTCTGAGCCTAAGATCTCCTCCCAGTTAGGACCCCATTCAATCTTTTGCATACGTTTGCCAGTGATGGCTGAACGTGGACGAGCAATAGGCGAGTAATTACCGATAGGCGCGGTATGCAGATGTTGGTAATCGAAGTCAAACGGCTCGTAATAATCATCAATCTCTGGTAAATCAGGATTGGCAAAGATGTTTGCCAAAACTCTGAACTTACCACCGATACGTGGGTTGATAGTGCCGTTAGCGTTACGTATCCAGCCGCCGCGCCATTTAGTTTGGTTTTCCCACTCTTTGGGATAGCCAATACCGGGCTTGGATTCAACGTTATTGAACCAAGCGTATTCCATACCTTCACGACTGGTCCAAACGTTTTTACAGGTAACTGAGCAGGTGTGGCAACCAATACATTTGTCGAGGTTAAGTACCATGCCGACTTGTGAACGAATTTTCATGAGTGTGCTCCAAATACTGCTATAAGAAGTACTGTAAAGTACTGATGTATAAAAGTGGCTTTAGCTATCCAGGGTAGTCGGTAGCGGACGCGGTAAAGCGTTATCAGGCTTTTCTTCTAACCAGTCGATCTTCGACATTTTGCGGATTACCACAAACTCATCGCGGTTACAGCCCACAGTGCCGTAGTAGTTAAAGCCATAAGACTGCTGCGCATAGCTACCAATCATGTGAGTTGGCTTTAAGATAGTCCGCGTCATTGAGTTGTGGATACCGCCACGTATACCGGTTTGCTCAGAGCCTGGAACGTTGACTAGCTTTTCTTGCGCGTGATACATCATGGTCATGCCTTCTTTGACTCGTTGGCTGACGATAGCGCGGGCGGTAAGTGCACCATTAGCATTGAACAGCTCAATCCAATCATTATCGACGATACCTGCTTTTGCCGCATCAACCTCTGACATCCAAACACAAGGACCACCACGACTAAGGGTCAGCATCAGTAAGTTTTCAGAGTACGTACTGTGAATACCCCATTTTTGGTGCGGCGTTAAGAAATTCAGCACAATCTCTTTATTACCATTGGGCTTAGCATTTTTGATAATGTCTGTGGTTTTAGTATCGATAGGAGGTCGATACTGCTGCATTTGCTCACCAAACGCCTGCATCCAAGGGTGATCTTGATAGAACTGCTGACGGCCAGTAATGGTGCGCCAAGGGATCAGCTCATGAACGTTGGTATAACCAGCGTTATAGCTCACCTCATCAGATTCAATACCTGACCATGTAGGACTGGAAATAATTTTGCGCGGCTGAGCGACGATATCTTTGAAGCGAATCTTTTCATGTTCGCTCGATTTAGCCAGATGGGCATGGTCGCGACCGGTAAATTCAGATAAAGCATTCCAACCTTTAACTGCCACATGGCCATTAGTTTCAGGGGCTAGCATCAAAATCATCTCAGACGCATTTACAGCGGTGTTAAGACGCGGGCGACCTTCAGAGATACCAGGCTCAGTGACACGGCGATTGAGATCTCCTAACTGTTTAACCTCCGTTTTCATATCCCAGTTTAGGCCTTTTGAGCCGTTACCTAATGCCTCGAGTGCAGGCCCCATAGAGGTGAACTTTTTATAAGTATTAGGATAATCACGTTCAACAATCTTGATCATCGGGCAGTTTTTACCGGGAACAGGTTTTTCGCCAGCGGTTTTCCAGTCGGTACCACCAAAGGGCTGTGCTAGCTCCCCTGGGCTATCATGCTGCATAGGCAAAGTCACGACATCAGTCTCAACACCCAAATGGCCTTTGGATATCTCAGAAAAACTCTTGGCAATGCCTTTATAGATCTCCCAATCCGACTTAGACTCCCACGCCGGATCAGTAGCAGCCGTTAATGGATGAATGAACGGATGCATATCAGAGGTATTCATATCGTCTTTTTCATACCACGTTGCCGTTGGTAGCACGATGTCAGAATACAAGCAGGTCGAGGACATGCGGAAATCTAAGGTCACGACTAAGTCAAGCTTACCGGTTGGGCCTTTTTCTACCCAATCTACTTCTTTTGGTTGCAGGTGTCCGGTAGGGTTTTCTTCATTAAGCAAACCATTTCTGGTACCTAAGAAATAGTGCAGCATATATTCATGGCCTTTACCTGACGAACCCAATAGGTTCGAGCGCCAGATGAACATATTACGTGGGAAGTTAGCTGGGTTATCCGGTGATTCACAAGCAAAACGTAAGCTACCGTCTTCTAAAGAGTCAACGACATACTCTTCTATGTCTTTGCCACTTTCTTTAGCTTTGGCAGCGATAGTCAGCGGATTACGGTTGAGCTGCGGCGCTGATGGCAACCAGCCTGCCCGCTCTGCTTGAATGTTGTAGTCCAGCATATGCTCAGGGAAGAACTTTTTATTAGCATTGGGCGAGAGAATCTCATGTGCTGAGATAGTCTCATGACGCCACTGCGAGCTGTGCGCATAGAAGAAACTGGTACCATTCATATGACGAGGTGGACGATGCCAATCAAGAGCAAAGGCTAATGGCAACCAGCCGGTTTGGGGGCGCAGTTTCTCTTGACCAACATAATGCGCCCAGCCGCCGCCTGACTTACCGATACAGCCGCATAGCATGAGCATGTTAATCACGCCGCGATAGTTCATATCGAGGTGGTACCAGTGGTTCATACCCGCGCCGATGATGATCATTGATTTGCCATGCGTTTTATGCGCATTTTCAGCGAACTCACGGGCGACTTGAATGACGCGCTCACGGCTCAGACCAGTGATCACTTCTTGCCATGCCGGCGTGCCTGGTACGGTTGCATCGTTATAGTCATCGGTGACGTACTCGCCGCCAACGCCATTATCTACCCCAAGGTTTGCTACGGTTAAATCAAATACGGTCGCAACAACAGCAGTGCTGCCATCAGCAAGGGTAATCGTCTTACAAGGAACGGTTTTTTTCTGTATGGGCTCGCCTGGCACTGAGGTGAAGTGTGGATGGTCAACATGACCAAAGTAATCAAAGTCTACCTTGCAAGTCTCGGCGCTGTCTTTTAGCGTCAGCGTTAAGTCGATATCCTCGCCCGTTGCACCATTTTTGTTCTCAAGATTCCATTTGCCTTTTTCGCCCCAGCGATAACCGATAGAGCCCAGTGGAGATACTAGCTCACCATCATGGTTCAAACCAATGGTTTTCCATTCTGGGTTGTTTTCCTCCCCCAAGTCATCAACTAGATCTGAAGCACGTAGATAGCGACCAGCACGGCGTGCACCTTCCTCGCCCTCTAACATCACTAACACGGGTAAGTCGGTATAGCGCTTAGCATAGTCTAAGAAATAGTCACTTGGCTGCTTGAGGTAAAACTCTTTGATAATCACATGACAAAAGGCTTGAGCGACTGCCGCATCTGTTCCTTGTTTAGGGTTCAGCCATAAATCGGTAAGCTTAGAGATTTCTGCATAATCAGGCGTGATAGAGACGGTTTTTGTACCTTTGTAACGGACTTCGGTGAAGAAATGCGCATCAGGCGTCCGCGTTTGTGGCACGTTGGAGCCCCAAGCGATAATATAATCAGAGTTGTACCAATCCGCTGATTCAGGCACGTCAGTTTGCTCGCCCCAAACCATAGGAGAGGCAGGCGGCAAATCGCAATACCAGTCATAAAACGATAAGCAAACCCCGCCGATCAAGGATAAATAACGGCTACCAGAGGCATAGCTGACCATCGACATCGCAGGAATTGGCGAGAAGCCAATAATACGATCAGGACCAAAAGTCTTGGCAGTATAGACGTTACTGGCGGCGATGATTTCGTTGACCTCGCCCCATGTTGAGCGAATAAAGCCACCCAAACCGCGCTTAGACTTATATTGTTCTGCTTTGATCGGGTCTTGTACGATACTGGCCCAAGCCTCAACAGGATCAGGGTACTGCGCTTTGGCTTCGCGCCATAATTTGAGTAGCGGCTTACGAACCTTAGGATATTTGATACGGTTAGCTGAGTACATATACCAGCTATAGCTAGCACCGCGAGGACAGCCGCGCGGCTCATGGTTGGGTAGATCAGGACGCGTCTCAGGATAGTCCGTTTGCTGCGTCTCCCAAGTCACTAGACCGTTTTTGACATAGATTTTCCACGAGCAAGAGCCTGTACAGTTCACCCCATGGGTTGAGCGTACAATCTTGTCATATTGCCAGCGGCTACGATAGACATTTTCCCAAGCGCGCGACTCATCACGCACTTCGCCGTGTCCATCGGCATACTCTCCTTTTTTGCGGGTAAAAAAGCGGAACTGGTCGAGTAAATGACTCATGTATCTATCCTCTATTTTGCAGTCTATATTGAGTTGCTATAAGTTTTGGCTACTGACTGACTACGTCTAATTACAGATGAAAGTGAAGACTGTAATACTGAAGGCCAAAGCAAGACTATTGCGATATGATTATTCTAATGCTGCTATAGCGATGTTGATATTATCTAACGTGAGCAGATAGCTACTCCCTTAGTGGTAGACTGGAAGTAGCTTGCAGCAATAAAACCAAGGCTTGATGTTTTAGTCAAAAAAAAGCTACTTACCTAAGTAAGTAGCAAAGTGATAAGTAGCAAAGAGAAAAAAGTTAATCCTTTAATTCCGAGAAACCTAGCAAGGGATTTCTGCCTTAGCACGGCTGTAATACCACCATGTCAAGACAATACAAATAACGTAAAAAAAGATAAGTGCGATAAACGTACCAGTGATACCCAGTCCTGAGCCAAACATTTTTGGCACAAAAAACGCACCATAAGCAGCGACAGCAGCGGTAAAACCAACCACAGCAGCTGACTCTTTACGGATCTCAATAAACAGATCCTCTGTGCCCACTCTTTCGGGGTTTAGGCGCTCTAAAAAGGTCCTAAAAATAACGGGGATCATACTAAAGGTAGAGCCGTTACCAATGCCGGTGGTAATGAATAGAACCATAAATGAGATAAAGTAGCCCACAAAACTGCCACTGCTGCTCTCGTTAGGTAAAAAATACATCACGCCGATGACGGCAATAATCATCACGATATAATTCCAGAAGGTCACTCGCGCGCCGCCTAACTTATCCGCTATCCAGCCTCCTAAAGGACGGAATAAGGCTCCGACTAATGGCCCCAAAAAGGCGTATTTTAAGGCGTTGATTTCAGGAAAAGAGTTTTTTATCAGCATAGGAAACGCCGCTGAAAACCCAATGAATGAGCCAAAGGTTGCCATATATAGAACGCACATAATCCAGTTATGCTTACGCTTAAAGATGATCGATTGATCTTTAAAAGACGCTTTAGCCGATGAAATATCGTTCATCATAAACCAAGCGGCTATAGAAACCAGGATGATAAAAGGTACCCAAATAAAGCCTGCGTTTTGTAGATAGAGCGTCTTCCCTGCTTCTGTGATCTGCGGGGCGCCGCCTAGAGCGCCAAATATGCCTAAGCCAATGACGATAGGCACGACAAACTGCATGACCGATACGCCTAAATTACCGAGTCCTGCATTAAGACCCAGTGCGGTTCCCTGTTTAGCCTTAGGGTAGAAAAAGGAGATATTAGACATCGATGAAGAAAAGTTAGCGCCGCCTAAGCCGCAAAGCAGCGCAATAATAGCAAAGACGCTAAAAGGGGTTTCAGGGTCTTGTACCGCAAAGCCCATCCATAGTGCAGGAATTAATAAGGAGGCCGTTGAGATCGCCGTCCAACGCCTACCACCAAAGATAGGCACCATAAAGGAATAAAATATACGCAGTGTCGCTCCCGTCAATCCTGGCAGTGCCGCGAGCCAAAAAAGCTGGCCGTCATCAAAAGCAAAACCAATCTCTGGCAAATGTACAATGACCGCACTCCACACCATCCACACGGCGAAGGCCAATAGTAAGGCGGGTATGGATATCCATAAGTTACGCTTGGCAACCCTCTCACCTCCTCCTTCCCAAAACTCTGCGACCTCAGGACGCCAATCGTTGATGAGCTTACCGCCTCTTGTATTATATTTATTACTCATTTTACTCCTCGCTTACTGTCATTTACGCTTATAGGGCTAGCGTTATCTCTCGCTTATGCTCAAGCAAAAAGTCATGACTTACGGTACTATACGAGGACTATTTGTGATATTCATACATAGAGGTAGCGGCTGCGCTCAAAGAGGTAATAATGAGCCCTTCAAGCTGACTACTGCTTTAGGGGTATATCTAAGACCAACTCCTGGCTTATAATCTAACTTATAAGCGCTAATTTTTGATAGCCTTAATGTTAGATGCCCTAAATATTAATTAGCTTCACTCCTTCTTTAATAGGTAATATTCATTCGATATGCACAGAATCCTTCGTCACTCTCTACCGATTCAAGCCTTAGTTTCCGTATTCGCAATTGCTATCTTGTGTTTTATATCGGCTTTAGGAAGTGGTATGTTGGCATGGGTGTCAGAAGCTGACGGGCAAGCGATTAACACCGCAGGCTCAATACGGATGGCCACTTATCGTATCAACTTTCAGATTGCTACTGACTTTGAAACCAATAGCCCTGCCAATCTAAGCATTGACGACGACTCTGCAGACAGGGCAACTAATGGCTCAAATAATGAGATAATCGCAGCGGATAGATTAAATGGTGCAAGCCAAAGTGATGCTCATAAAATATCAGCCCTAATTGCAGACATGGAGAGCAGACTGGCAAGCCTGCGCACTTATCAGCTCGCCTATGCCAATGAACATCAAGTTATCAATGAACAGCTTGAACGGATAGAGTCGCAGTGGTTTGAGCGCTTAAAGCCTATTTTGCTCTCAGCAAATAAAGAGGGCTTTTATATCGCCTCTTCTAAATACATCAAAGATGTCGATGGTTTTGTTGATGAATTACAGTATAGAAACGAGCAGCGCCAAAACTGGCAGCAAGCGTTGCAAATCGCCTCATTATTACTGACGATTATTATTATGCTTGTTGGTATGTATAAGCTGCGCCAAAACGTTCTATTTCCGGTACAACGACTGATAAAAGCCAATAGTCGGTTCAAAGAAGGCAACAGCGAGACTCGGGTGGCGATAACCGGCTATACCGAATTCAAAGCGCTTGGCGACTCTTTTAATGATATGGCGAGCACCATTGAAGCTTATCAGCACTCGCTTGAAAACGAAGTTGCGATCAAGACTAAGCATTTAGTCAAAGCCAATCAAGCCTTATCGCTGTTTTATGATTTCTCCAAACAGCTTACCATTAGCCCTGTCAGCTTACATAAGCTCGACAATCTCATTACCGACTTTGGTAATATCTTCTCCCATCTAGATTTTACTTTGTGTATTCAAAGTGGGCTTTTAAACGACAAAGACAGTATCGCTTTGCATGATGATAAAATGCGCGAACTCTGCACTAAGCTCACTTGTAACAATTGTCTGATCAGAGAAGATAGCTACACCCAAACCTACCCTATCGTGCATCAAGATTTTGAATTTGGCGAATTACAAGTGCGACCCAAATCAGTGCTAATGGCTCATTCTGAGTCTGCCTCGGCTAATAACCCTCAAGATAACATCCAAAAAGGCGCGCGTATTGCGATGGTGGATGCCGATAATACTTATTTGGATCATCGAAACAGCGAACTGATTGTGGCGTTAACCAACCTAGTGAGCACCGCTTTATCCTTACGCCGACAAAGACAACAAGAGCATCAGCTCATCTTATTAGAAGAGCGTACCACTATCGCTAGAGAGTTACACGACTCTTTAGCTCAGTCCTTATCGTATCTGAAGATTCAAGTGAGCGTGCTCGAAAAACATCTCAAAAAATCAACTGATAATGAACGCAAGCTTGCTTTAGATGAACCCAATCAAATTACCCTTTGGCAGCATATCGCTCAGATCAAATACGGACTCAGCTCTGCATATCAAGAGCTCAGAGACCTACTCACTACCTTTCGTTTGACCATCGATAGTGACAATTTCGATGAGGCCTTATATGAGGCTGCTGATGAGTTTGCCGCAAAAGGCAGTTTTGAGATAACGGTAAGCAATCAGATTATGTCTATTAACTTAACGGCCGCCGAACAAGTACATTTGATCCAAATTATACGCGAAGCGCTCTCAAACGTGAGCCGCCATGCTAAAGCTGATAACGTCACCATTCATCTAGGCTATGATGATGAGAGTAATTATATCGCTATGCAAATCAGCGATGACGGTATTGGCATGTCAGGGACAGTCAATCAGACCCAGCATCATGGACTCATGATTATGAAAGAGCGCGCCTATCAGTTGGGAGGGGATTTAATTATCACGGATAATAAGGCTGTAGCCACTAAGGGCACTAGTGTTATCGTGAGGTTTGTCCCTAGCTTCTTTGATGATTATATGACGGTACAAACAAATAATCCCAAAGGCTAAACTCTTAAAAATTGAGCTCTTAAAATCTAGAAAACTAAAAACTTATTTTATTTCACATCCATTGTTAATTTATGAGTGTTTTATGACGACGACTGTTTATACCCCAAGCTCACCTGCCAAGCTGTTGTTGGTTGATGATCATCCGATGCTGCGCCGCGGTATCGCCGAGCTATTGAGCCTCGAAGATGATGTCGTGGTTACAGGCGAGGTCAGTAATGGTCAAGAAGCCTTAGACTTTTTGGACAGCAATACCGTCGATCTAGTGATATTAGATCATAAGATGCCCATACTGACCGGTATCGAGACGCTCAAAGAGATAAGAGCTCGTGATATCGAAGTCAAGGTGCTGTTATTTACCGTCTCTGACAGTGGTGAAGATGTGCAAGAAGCTCTAAAGCTCGGCGTCGATGGCTATCTGCTCAAAGATATGGAGCCTGAGCTGATTATTATCGATATCAGAAAAGTGCTGCGAGGCGAGCTGGTGATTAGCCCCAATCTAGCTTCAATATTAGCGCAAACGATGCGTAAGCCGAGTATAGAAGATATCGCTGGCAATCTGACTAACCGAGAGCTACAAGTGATTCAAATGATAGCAGAAGGGTTAAGTAATAAAATGATCGCCAGTCACCTTAATATCGCAGAATCGACAGTCAAGGTTCATGTCAAACACATTCTTAATAAAACAGGTCTACGCTCTCGCGTTGAAGCGGCGGTTTGGACGGTCAACCATTTATCAAAATAGCCAAGATATAAACCCACCTAACCTCGTTAAGTGGGTTTGATTAACAGCCAACGTTTATGACTTAGCTTGCTGTGCTGCAATCTGATGATCAACTGACGACATTTGATACTCGTCCCCAAAAGCGCCTTCGGGCTCTTTGAGCCAAAAGAAACACAATACCCAAGCGATAAAGGCGCCTATAGCGATAATAAAGAAGAACTGATTGGGCTCAACTAAAGTGAATATAAACAAGTAAAACACTGCGCCCACGTTACCATAAGCGCCTGCCATACCTGATATCTGACCCGTTAAACGACGCTTGATAGAAGGAATAATCCCAAAGGTTGCCCCCTCCGCTCCTTGTACGAATACTGAGCACAAAATAGTAAACACCACAGCGATAAATAACGGCCATTCGGCATTTAACAGTCCCATTAAACCAAAGCCAATACCAATACCAAACATATAGATGAGCATCACCAAACGGCGATTGCCCACTTTATCGGAGATATAACCGCCAAGCGGACGCGCCCATAAGTTGACAAAGGCAAAGGTTGAAGCGACAAGACCTGCGACCGTTGGATCAAGCTTCCATGTCGCCGCAAAAAACATCGGTAGCATAGAGACTACAGCAAGCTCAGCACCAAAATTAGCAAAATAAGTGACATTAAGCGCGGCAACTGAGGTGAACGGATACTTATCATCTTCAGGAATACCCGCCTTGAGCATAGGTATATTGACACTAAGCGCTTTATAAATCTGATAAATAACCGCCGCCGCAATCAGCACATAAAACCCTAAAGCGCCTGATTCGCTTAAAAACCCCATATTCTGCGTACGATAAACTAGCACGCCCAAAATACCGTATAGCGGAATGATAAATAAACAATAAAGCAACAGGTCGCGCCAGCTTGAGACCTCAAGCGCACCGGCTTTGCGTGCTCTTTTATGCGTATCTTTGGTCGGGCCATCAGTGATCAAAAACCAGTAGGCAACTCCGTATGCCGCCATCAAAAGCCCTGATAGCGCAATCGCCCAACGCCAGCCATCATCACCGCCAAAAAACTGCAACGCCACTGTCGGAATGGTAATCGCTGCTGCTGCGGAACCAAAGTTACCCCAACCGGCATAGAACCCTTCAGCAAAACCTATGTCTTTGGGCTTGAACCATAGCGCGGTCATATGAATGCCCACCACGAAGCCGGCACCGACGATTGACATAAATAACCGGGCAACAAACAATTGCATCGCTGAGTTACCAAAAGCGAAAAACCAGGTCGGTATCGCCATCACTACCATGAGTATCGAAAACACGCGCCGAGGGCCAAAACGATCTAACGCCATGCCTACTATGACGCGTCCCGGAATCGTTAAAGCGACGTTGGCAATCAAAAACAGTTTGATATGATCAGGGGTCAAATAGCTTTCAGTCGCTAGCATAGATGTCGCTAGCGGTGCCATATTAAACCAAACATAAAAGGTGAGAAAAAATGCAATCCAAGTATAATGCAGCGCCCTTATATCGCGGCGTTCAACCTCAAGTAACTCCTTTGCATGCATAGCAAACTGTCCTCATTAAGTAATGTAGCAGTTAATACAACTAGCATTAGAGAGATTGCTTAAATCTTATGTCATGCGTAAGACGTTTATTTGATTGGCAGCAAGTGATAACACTAAAGGAGCTATAGTTATCGATATCACTGTCTCTAAAACCAGTTATTTCAACCAGAATATAAGAGTAATTTACCAATTAATATTGAGATTGAATATTGGGCAAAAGCGGTATTCCTTATATGAGAACTACCACTAAAGGAGGATTCACGAAAAGAATGATTGGGCTATAATAATGTAAATGATAATCATTATCTAATCAATGCCTTTATGTATAATCATTTATTGAGCTTATTTTATTTATCAAGGAGCTAATATGAAACCTCAAGTTATCCCAAGTCACTGGAAAATAAGACGTTCTACGCATTTCTTTACCAAAGATAAAGTTCCTAAAGCCTTACTGACGCATCACAATACTGCAGAGGGCGTGTATGGTCAGATTTGTGTTATGCAAGGAGAAGTCACTTTCTATGGATTTGCTAATGAAGCGGCTACCGATCCAGAACAAATTATCGTTATTGAAGCTGGGCAGTTTGCAGTGAGTCCTCCGCAGTACTGGCATCGAGTCGAATTAAGCGACGATGCGCAGTTTAATATTAACTTTTGGACTGAAGGCGATACGGCTAACAAATCCCTTTTCAATCAGTCCACCATTCACAGCAAACCTATTAAAAAGCTATTTGATACACCTGATGATTAACATCCCGTCATAAATATGCGGCAATTCATGCGATTATTCTGCGCATATTACGCATAGATTAGATAAAGCACTTAACGCATCTTACGTTTGAACTTGATCCTACTCTCATAAAAAACCCTACTAGCTATATCGCTAATAGGGCCTGGAGAAAAGTACTAATCATACTTATTGTTATTATTATTTTTTTGACTGATTACTCATTAACAAAAGCAATCTTCGTCAGTCCTGCCCCGCTCGCTGCCGCGAGCACTTGCGCGACATTGTCATAGCGGCTGTCTTTATCGGCGCGCAGCTGAATAGAGGGATCATTACCGCTCGTCCCTTGCTCCTGCAAGCGCGTCTCAAGCTCCTCCATACTAATCGCCTTATCATCCCAAAACAGCCCTGCATCCTTATCAATACTGATTTGGATAGGATCGACTGGCGGCTCATTGATCTCAGCACTGGTCTGGGGCAGATTAAGCGGCACGGTTGGATTGAGTACCGTCGCTGTTAATAAGAAGATAATCATCAATACCAGCATGACATCGATGAGCGGAATGAGGTTCATCTCATTCATACTTTGCGTGTCATCATCACCTAATTGAAAAGCCATAGTTGTCTCTTATTCTCAGTTGTCTTCTTCTTAGATCTGTTATTCTCAGTGCCTATGTCAATACTTATGTCAATACTTATGCCAGTACTTATATAAGCCCAGCATTACGCCTTTGATTGCTAACTGACTGAATGCTAGTACTAATGCGCTGGTAATAATATTAGTACTGAGGCTGTGCTTGGTTATTGGGGCTTGTCGCAGCAACTCGTTCACTGGTTACCGCTCTCTGAGTAGACTCTGTCTTTGGTAGCACATCGCGTGTAGACTGCGCTAGTAGATCATGAGCTTTGTCATTAGCATGATACATCACCCGGCGATTGATACGGATAGCTAGGTTATAAAACACCACGGCTGGAATAGCAACGGCGATACCTAAACCGGTCATAATCAAGGCTTCCCCTACAGGCCCTGCCACTTGTGCTAGACCTGCCTGCCCGGTCGTACCAATATTATGCAAGGCGTGAAAGATACCCCACACCGTACCGAATAGCCCGATAAACGGCGCGATGGCAGCCGTCGTACCCAAGATTGGCAATCCGCGCTCACTGGCAAAGCGGTAACGACCAATATGTTTGAGTAGCGTCTGCTCAGTGACCAGGCGCTGATTTGCACTATCAGATGCCGTCAATTCAGCACGGCTCGCCTGAATTTTCTGCACTAAATCGTCGGCAACCGTCGCTGCTAATTTGCGGCTTTGGATAATACGAATAATGCCTGTCACCCAAGAGAGTATCGACAATGCTAACAGCAAGAAAAACAATGTTCTTGTCACCATATCGCTGTATTGCCAGTAGCTTGCAAAGTCCATTGTAGACTCCTTATTGTTTGAGTTGCCCAAAATAAATAGTGGTTAGGGTCTGTTGATAACCCTTAAGATCTAACAGCAATAGACAAATTCACAATACCGGTAACCGGTAAGCCGTTTTGTATAAATGGGTTTAATTTACTGCGTCCAAGTCGACGCTTGGCTTCTCGGATTATCCGGCGGTCATTTGAACCCTTTACTGTAATATTGCTGATATTACCTTGCTTATCGACTCTAAATCTTAGGTTTAAGGTGAGTGCTTCATGAGTTAAACCCTCAAAATTAGGCTCTCTTGCCCACGATGCATCGCTACCGCTAAAACTCACAGGCTCATTACTTGCTGCTTGTTCTGCAGCTTGGCGCTTGGCCGCTTCTTCTGCTTTGATTCTCGCTTGTTCGGCGGCTTGTCTTCTAGCCTCTGCTACGGCTTCGATTCTCGCTTCCTCTTGCGCGTTCAATCGCGCTTGTTCTTGCGCTTCTAGTCGTGCTTGTTTTCGCGCTTGTAGTCTTGCGTCTTCTTGGGCTTTAAGTTCTGCCTGCTTTTGCGCGTTTAGTCTTGCCTGCTGCTCTTGTTCTGCTAGCGCTTGTTGTTCTGCTACTTTTTTATCTTGCACTTCTTGCTTGGGTTGCGGCGTATTTAGTGGTTTTTCAGGTTTTGGCTTAGGTGTTACTTTAGGTTCAGGTTTTGGCTCTGGTTTAGTTTCAGGCTCAGGTTTAAACTGCGGTACAGGCTCAGGTTGCGGCGCTACAGTAGATACGGGTTCAGACTTTGGTTCAGCTTTTGGCTCAGGGACCGGTTTAGGTTGCGGCTGAACTTCTACAACTTCAGGCTTTTTGATAATAGGTTTAATGATTTCAATTTCTAAGGGCGGGGTTTCTACAGGCTCAGTGATAGCGACTTCTGGCGTTTTTACACTCGCAAGCGCCCACCCTGTAATAGCGTGCAGCGCGATTACAGCAATAAATGTCCCTGTATAAAGGTTTGGAAAGTTTTTTTTATTCGTTTTTTCAGTCATAACGATTTATCAAATAGTATTTGAGTGATTCATCTTATGCGTTATAAGTTATTTAAGACTTATAGGTATGGGTGACATTAAGATGAGAGTTTTGCGAGAAACCAGTGCAATATAAGCCATCAAGCTGCTTTGTTGGCATGCTTCTTTAGTGATATTTCATCTGGTCGGTTATAAGCATAACCTCACTAAAGGGGCATTATAAATGATAATAATTATTATTACCATAATCAATTAGGCGTTATGGTTAATCTATTATAAAATAAATAGGGTTTTCAAAACTCAGGGCTGTTAGGTACACTTGCGGTTGGATAATCAAAAGTTAGAGTGACAATGAAAACAATAGTAATAACGGTACTCTGCTTAGCAGTTACGCTCACTGCTTGTGGTAAAGACAGCGCTATAGATAAACCTGAGTCGACTCAAACGTTACGTATCGCTGCTGCTGCCAACTTATCAGACGTCTTACCTAAAGTCGTCGAAGGTTATAAAATCGACAACCACTTACCGGCTTTAGAGATTGAGGTCACTTATGCCTCCTCAGGTAAGCTATACGCGCAAATCATCTCAGGCGCACCTTACGATATTTTCTTATCTGCTAATCAAGAGTTTCCAGCCAAGCTAGCTGCAGAAATACTAACGCCTGATAAGGCGACTGGCCAAAAGGGCATTCAGCCGTTTACTTACACTCAAGGTCAGCTGGCGCTCTATAGCGTTGTTCATCCTTTAAATGCACTTAACCCATCTACTTTGAATGAATTATTGATGGCGAAATTTGTTAAGGTCACTATTGCTAACCCGCAGCTAGCGCCTTATGGCGACTCTGCCAAAGCGTTTCTACAAAGCCAAAATAGCTACGACTCTATGATAGAACAAAAACGTCTGATACAAGCTGAGAATATCGGCCAAGCCTTTCAATACGTGCATACTGGCAGTGTCGATTATGGGTTTGTTGCGCAAGCACAGCTGACCGCGATCAAAGCAAAGCCTGAGCAGTTCTATACCTTAGCACCGACTTCCTATCCGCCGATATTACAAGACGGCATCGTACTCAGTGATCGCCCTGTCGCTCACGGTTTTTCAGAGTATCTACGCTATACAGCTGGACAACAGTACTTTTCTGCCGCCGGCTATCTGCCGGTTCAGTGATCGCTTTTGTGATCTAGCGCCTTGATCTATTGTATCAGCACCGTTTTTAGCGGCTCTCACCTGAGCGTTTGACGTTATCAGGACTGGCGGCATAAATAGCATCTAACTCCGCTGTTGTCAGGTAACGCTCAGCAATAGGAAACAGTTCGCGCTCTTCAAAACGAATATGATCGTATAGCAAAGTGGCGAGTTTTTTGACTTGGGTAACACTGATAGGATGGCTTTGAGAGTGTGCAGAGTCTTGAGTTTGCTCCATGAGAGCATGTAGAGATTTGTGTTGCTCATCGAGCGTCGTGAGCGCTGAGGCGACTTCGGGCTTACTAATACTATAAGGCAGTAGCGCCGTGGCGATTAGATGATCCTCAATCTCAAAATGAATTTGCAAATCATCAAGGTAAGAAGTGAGCTTCAACCAGTGTTGACTGATGTCTTCAGGATTATCAGGGCACTCTTTTGCATGGCGAGAGATATTGAGACCTAGGTGATGTTGACGAGACAGAGGTTGTAGTTGGGCGGCGCGTTTCATAGTGAGTCCTTTTTAGTCGTTACTTGTTTTTAATAGTAAATCCTCATTAATGTAGACTTTCTCTAAACTGTAAATAAGCTGTCGTCACCGCTTCAGCCTCTTCAAGCTGCGGATAATGACCTAACTCTAGCAACTCAGTGACATTGGCTTTAGGGATTAATTGCCGATAGCGCTCGACCATATGCTTACCTGAGATGGGATCTTTGACGCCATTAATGAGCGTGACCGGAACGCTACTCTTAATAATAGCTCCGACCCAACGCTCACGGTGTTGCTGACGCTGCGGAATATAATCAATGAGTTTATGCATCACCGCAAGACCATTATTATGGTTGAGCAGCTGCCATAGGCTATCGACAACCTCAGGAGTCGGCGGCGTATTAGGACCAAAAATGCGCTTTAGATTATCCGCAAATTTGGGCTTAGTAAAAAGCTTGGAGACTAAGGGTCCCAAAGGCGATAGTAGCAATTTTTGAATTAAGACTGGCTTATGAGCTTCTGGGAACAGACCACCATTTAGCAAGCCAACACTAGCGATACGCTGTTTTGCACTACCCTCATGCTGCCTGGCAAGCAACTCCTGCGCTACCGTATCCCCGTAATCATGAGCTAGAATATGATACTCCGTGATACCAAGCTTATGCAAATACTGCTCAAAAATATCTGCCTGCTCTGTTATCAAGTAGCGCGCGTCTTTAGGCTTAGCAGAAAAACCAAACCCTAACATGTCGAGCGTAATCACATAATAGCGCTCCGTCAGCGTCTGCCACATTCCCTCCCAGTCCCAGCTGGCGCTTGGATAACCATGTATTAACACCAGCGCTGGGGCATTGTTATCACCGCCACGACGGGTAAAAATTTGCTGCCCCTTGATCGACTCAAGCTGCCCTTGTTGTCGCCACTGCTGCAGAGTAATCATTAGCTACTCCGCAAAAGACGGATCGGTACGGTGTAGCTTACGCAGCAGTGCCGGCCAAGCGATATCACCGCCAGCGCCTTTGGTCACCTCTGTTGATGCCGCTTGAATACCGGCTAAGATTTGCGGCGGTATCTTAGTGAGCTCATGGCCACCGCTTTGCGCTTTGATTTGCACCTCACAAGCTCTTTGCGTGATATACATAAAAAGAAAAGCGTCTGCAACGCTGCTCGCACAAGTCAGCAAGCCATGATTACGCAGAATCATAAAGTTAGCATCGCCTAAATCAGCGACCAAACGTACTTTTTCATCGGGGTTTAGCGCCACTCCTTCGTAATCGTGGTAAGCCAAATTTGATAATGGAAATAGCGATTGCTGCGAGATAGGTAGTAGTCCCTGCTTTTGCGTGGACACTGCAACGCCGTCGCTGGTATGCAAATGAATCACGCAATGAGCATCACTACGCGCCTCATGTACCGCGCTATGAATAGTAAATCCTGCCGGATTGATATCATAAGGAGATGCAGCGACTTTTTCGCCGGCTTGATTGACTTTCACTAAATTTGAGGCGGTGATCTCTTCGAACAATAAGCCATAAGGGTTAATCAAGAAGGCATCTTCGCTATCGGGTACACGCGCTGAGATATGGGTGAAGACCAAATCATCCCAACCATACATGGCTATTAGCCGATAACAAGCGGCCAAATCGACGCGCATCTGCCACTCTGCTGCGCTGACGTTATCTTTTACCTTATCTAGTACAGAGTCTTGTGCTGTATATACTGAATCTGATACTGAATCTTTTGTCATGTCATTTTGCATGGTGTCATCCTTTACTGTGTTGGCTCTTTAATAGTATGAACTAATTCCGTTACTTCATTCTAAACAATTTTATCCGCTTAAAGCTATCCCTAAAAATGAGTAGTCATCATCCTTTGTTGTTAAATATAAAGTTGCGCTTTGTCAGTTTGAGCGCACTGCTATGTTTTGTTACCGCCAGTCACGCTAGCCAGCCTAAGCTGCGCCGAATTTCTGCTAGAATTGTGTCATAATGTTACCGCCATAAATAATAGGCACTGTAGTAGCTAAATGAAAACCGTTAAATAAGAACAGTTAAATAAGAACAGTTAAATAAGCAGCAATAATAATAGGAAAGGTTTGCTATGCGCCTCAACTCACTTTTTCAAAAAATGCATGAACGTACGCCAAAACTCGGCAAAGCGGTCTCGCTAGCAACAGCGACAGGGGTCATTGTTGGTAATAGTTTCGCCGGTAGTATCCCTATTTGGCTCATGGGCGCTACCAAGATCATTACTGGCGCTGACATCGCTGACAAAACCGTGATAAAAATCGCTAACTATTGGATCAATAGTAATAATACCTTGATCGATACCATCTTACCCAAAAAAGACTGGCGCATTAGCCTACCCGATGATGTCAATGTCCACGGTAAATACTTACTGGTCAGCAACCATCAATCGTGGGTCGATACTAGTATCGTACAATATATCAGTCGTGATCGACTGCCTTTGACGCGGTTTTTTACTAAGTTTGAGTTGATATATATCCCCATTGTTGGTCAGACATTTTACTTTTTAGACTTTCCGATGATGCGCCGCCACTCTAAGCAAGCGGTGACCAAAAACCCAGCACTCGCGGGCAAAGATATCGTCGAAGCTAAACGTGCTTGTGCGCTATTAAAAGATAAGCCCTTTACCTTACTTAATTACTTAGAAGGTACGCGCTTCACGCCAAAAAAGCGTGATGCTCAGCAATCGCCCTATACGCATTTGCTTAAACCACGCGCCGGTGGTCTAGCGCTAGCGATCAATGCTTTGGGCAATGAGATCGATGGTATCTTAGATATGACTATAGTCTATCCTGATGGCATACCGACTTATGGCGAGTTGTGGCAAGGTAATATTAAGCGTTTAGGTGTCGATGTCCGGCATATCGAAATCCCTGACGAGCTATTTGCTAGTATTCAAAAGGGTGGTTATGAGAACGACGCGGCTACCAAAGAGCAAATGTTTGCTTGGGTTGAACAGCTGTGGCGTCAGAAGGACGAGCGCATTACGTCAATGTTGGCTGAGTTTGACACCTAATAATTAAACTCTCACCTACTTTGAGGGGCGTCTACCGTCCAAAAATAACGCAAAAAGAAGGGGCTAACTTATGATTAGCCCCTCCTTTACAGATAACATGGATTTATGAAGCGTCCAAAAGGTAGAAACAGCTATTGCATAAAGGTCACGTCGATAGTGACACGGCGATTCGGCTGCAAGCAAGCAATCTCTTGCTGACGTGGTAGCGACGTTGAGCACTGTTGTACTGGCTGCATCTCCCCTGCCCCTACTGCTGAGATGGTATTTGGGTTCACTCCTTGGCTGACTAAGTAGTTGGCCACGGTATGAGCACGCTGAGTCGACAATCTCATATTATACGCCTCATCACCCTTACGGTCGGTATGACCTGTGATAAGTACACGGCTGCTGCCCATCTGCTGATATTCTCTGAGCTTTTGTGCTAGAGCGTCAAGCTCATATCTGCCATCTGGTATGATGTCTTGAGCACTAGACTTATCAAAAGCAAACAAAGCATCAGCGCCTAGATTGATACGCTCTGTCATAGGCGGCGTCACGGCTACGGGTGCATATGGCATGCTAGCCGCTGTGTTAGGAGCGCAATCGGCAGGCAACCAATAAAACTCCTGACCTCTATACTCTTTATCAAAGATGACCTTGTATTGGCAGATCTTAACTTGATCATTTTCATCATAAAACTTAAAGATATAATCCCATTCGCGCGCTTTGTAACCTTCGCTAAAGTGCGGCGGGCCGATAAGCTGATACAGCTCATCTTTATTGACGCCAGCTCTTATCTTAGCTAGATTATCTTCGTTAACGAATTTACCTTCTTGTTGCCAAGCCTCATCGGTTGCTGGAAACACTAAATCACTAGCATTGACGTGACCATTGTCAGTCAAGTTGCTACTGACATTACGGGTGCATCCAACTGCTGACATGAGCATTACGGCAAGGACAATACTGTTACGATACAGAGATTTTTTCATTATTCATTCCTCAATAGATCTTATATTTGGTGTGAAAGCGCTTGTCTATCCAAAACAAGCGCTGTCATTAAGAGTAGTAGCTATATTAGAAATGAAAGCCTGCGCCAATCGCGCCGCCAGCATTGCCTTGAGTATCTGCGGTACCGTTGATCTTCATGACCCAACGACCATTATCAGAGACTCTTGAGACCCCAATTGCAACCGCGCTCTCGCCGTTGTAAGTTGCGACACCGCCACCGACCATAGACTTACCAGGGATGTAGGCTTGTGGTAGTGAAGACATCGCCATCGCCGCTGAAATACCGGCATTAGCGTCATCTTCGACTTCGCCAATCTTATACCCTAGATCATTGACGCTATTGCTCAGCTTGCTATCTAGAGCGTTTAGCTGACCTAGATTGACAGCATCATTGACTTCGACACCATCAGCAACGCCTGTGATAGTCTTGCCGCCCGCATCGATACCGTTTGTAGTAATGCTTGGGCCATCTTTGATCGTCACACCGTTGTTATTAACCACGGTGTTACCGGTAGTAACGCTGTCTACACTGATATTGCCATTCAAGTCGAACTTAATACCACTATCAGTCGTGGTTGTACTGATATTATTACTACCTTGGAAACTGACAGCAGTACTATCACCTATCGACTTATTGATGTTATCACCACTATCAGCGCCGAAGCTTAAACCAGAATCAAGTCTATCAGCGTTAGCTTGGATATCTTCGCTATTGGCTTGGATATCCTCATTAGCTTGAGCATTACCTTGATTAACAGCAGCAATCGCATCACTAATGTTACCTTGACCAGTGCCGCCGATGTTACTAGCAGTCAAGTTACCATCAGCGTCATAAGCAGCATCGCCACCGATAATGCCAGCGACACCGCTACCAAGATTATCTAACTGACCTTTATTAACTGCATCTGATGCTTGAACACCATTGGCTACGTTAGTAATAGTGGTCCCTTCAGCACCGCCGCCTAACGTGATGCTACCTTTGTTGACTGTGTCATCTGGGTTTTTGTCATATTGTACCGCAGCATTGCTAAGCGAGGCATTACTATCACCAAGTGCGTCACTGACCGCTTTTAACTGCGAGACGTTGACAGCGTCAGAGTCAGCCGTACCAGCAGCGACACCTGTAATTTGACGATATACACCACTGGTAGCATTACCTACAGCAACTGCTCCTGTAGTGCTTCGAGTATTAAAAATACCTTGATTGATTACTCCGCCCATACTGTTAGTGGCTAGATAACCTACAACATCTGCGCCAGTAGTAGCGCCAGAACCTGTACCTAGAACAACAGAACCTTCCATTGTTTGCGACACATTATTTCCTAGGACAAAGCTATCATTACTAACAATAGCGTTGCTATTACCTACTGAATAGCTATTGCTACCGTTGATAATACTTGGGTCACCGAATGCGCCAGAGTTATTACCATTGACGATATTACCCGTACCTATACTGATAGACTGATTACCATTGGCTTGAGAGCTATCACCAATGGCGATTGATGATGCACCAGCGACTACTGATTGGTTACCAATAACTACAGAATTTTTGGCGGTTGATTTGGCTAAAGTATCTAAACCAAGAGCAACAGTATTGTCAGCATTGGCTTCAATAATAGCGTTAACACCTATAGCGGTTGAATCAAGGCCGCCAGCACTGGAGTCATTTGTCACACCACTAGCAATATCTCCTTTACTTTGAGGACTTGCATTAGTGTGAGCAAATTTCACCCCTTCCGTATTCATTTTTTGTACTGTCTCGCCAATGGTTAGGCGATCCGTCACTTCTTGACCTTCTTTGTTATAGGTTAAGAATAAAGAGTCTTTATTGTCATCGTAGTTGGTGCTGACTTTAGTATTGATGACGTTCTGAGTGACATTTTCCGTTTTTATTACATTGCCATTTTGATCCTTGATTTCGACATCAGTGATGTTATTAGCAACGATACTATCTAGTTGACCTTTGTTGATAGCGTCGTCTGCATTGACGCCATTAGCGACATTAGTAATAACGGTGCCGCCGCTGACAACAACATATTCGCCATCCGTATTTTTCTCAATAACAACAGGGGTGCCTTTACCGTTACCAGCAATAATACGATCATAATTAACGCTACCATCTGCATTGCGATCATACTGAACACCGCCAGCGGTTATGTTGTCAGTAATATATGATAGCTGACCAAAGTTCACCGCATCGCCGTCATCAGTACCATCCGTTAGGTTGGTGATCTTGGTGTTATTTGCATTGATGCCTGCAGTGGTAATGCTTGGGCCTGTACCGTCAACGAAGCTAAAGCCTGTGTTATTGAGTACGCTGTTACCTGTGGTGACGCTGGTGACGTTTAAGTTCGGGTTTAAAGCAAAGTCAACGACGTTACCTGTTTTACTCACCGTGATGTTCGTTTCACCATCAGCGGTGCCGATATCAACGGTGCTACCTGCAGTAATAGCACCAGTATTTGCACCATTGGTTTCTAGGTTGAAGCCGCCTTGCAAGGTTGTGATGTTGTCAGTGTTATCAGAGATGTTACCTTCGTTAATAGTCACTCTGTCATTGGTGGCACTGAGCTGACCGCCATTAACAGCGTCGGTTGAGCCTGTGCTGATATCACCATTTGCTACGTTAGTTAGGGTCACAGGAGTCGTTGACCCTGTGCCGCCTAAAGTGACGCTGGTTTTGGCTGCGCTGTCATACTGGACTGAGTTGTTAGCCACTGCTGATACAGCATCTAATTGGCCAACGTTGACTGCATCTGTGGTGTCACTGCCTGCTTTGACATTCGTGAGCTTCTGACTACTGGCATCAAAGCCATTAGCTTTGACTTGTCCGCTAAAGACTGGGGCGTCAGCAAAGTCAAGCGCAACGCTGTTACCGGTTCTTGATACGGTCACGTTGCTGTCGTTTGAGCTGATGGTTTGAACGGCACTGTCCGCTCTACCAAGGCTGGCTTTGGTGTCGGCATTTAAGCCAACCGCATAGTCGGTGACGTCATTTGTGGTGGTGCCTGCAGTAACGTCTAAACCACCATCTGTCGCAGCAGAGACGGTGCTCTTTTCAGCATTGACGGTGTAGGCGGTGTTGTTGCCTGTGGTGGTCGAACTTACGCTGGTGTTATTGCCTGCAACCACTGAGCTTGTGAGTTCAGTTTCAGCCAATTGTGAGAAGTTCACAGCGTCAGTGGCAGCTGTTCCTTTGGCAATACCGGTAAGCTTACGGGTTTCATTCGCTGAATTGGCAAAGCTAACACTGCTGCCACCTGTTTGAGCGCCTACTGTGATGGCGCCTGTACCAGCGTCTTGACGGACGATACCTGCGGTGCCGTTGGTTAAGCCTGCGATATTCGTGGTGTTGGTGGCGATGTTGCCCGTGTTGGTGGTAGTGCGAGTATCTAGGTTACCAAGCGCATCACCTACGTTGTTATAGTCTGTGGTGTCAGTGGTGTTGTTACCTCTGTTTAAGGTATAAGTTGGGGCTTTTACGGTACCCGTAGTAGGATCATACTCTGAGTCGCCGCCAAGGTTGGTGGCGATAGATCCCGCTGCAGTATTGAGCTGTCCACCGTTGATGGCGTCTTTGCTGTTCGCTGTGGTGGCGCCGTTAGCGACGTTGACAATCTTAGCACTACTGGCATCAAAGCCATTAGCTTTGACTTGTCCGCTAAAGACTGGGGCGTCAGCAAAGTCAAGCGCAACGCTGT
>NZ_JBPYDC010000011.1:0-94962 GCF_051847575.1 Psychrobacter sp. 1U2 | reverse complement strand
GTGGTTTGATTATTATCGTCAGGCTGCGTAATTAAAATCTCCCAAGTTTAGTTATACGGATTTGACGGCAGGGGTCATTACTATAAAAGGAAACAATATTCTAATATTTGCTATAATCAATTTATCAATAATTAAATACTAAAAATTATGTTACCTACTTTTCAAACACTGAGTGGAGCGCCATGGCGCATTTTGCCTCCAGGTGAGCATCTTGCTACCTTACAAGAAGTCAAAGAGCTTTTAGCGTTTAACAATCATAGGCTTGATTTGTTTAATGGTCTTGTATCTGCCGCTAGTTTACTTGCTCAATCAGGATGCAAATATTTATATCTTGATGGAAGTTATGTGACAGAGAAGGATATACCTAGTGATTTTGATGCTTGTTGGGGCATGGAGGGAGTTGATTTTAGTTCACTTGATCCTATTCTTAAGAATATGCGTGAGGGTACAGGCGCACAAAAAGTACGTTTTGGTGGAGAACTCTATCCCAATTCTACAGAAAGTTTGTCTGGCAAACTATTTAAAGATTTCTTTAAAAATGAGAAGCATACTAATCAAGAAAAAGGAATTATTGTAATAGATCTTCAAGCTGAGTGTCGTTTTTCCTCTCAGGAGTATAGAAAATGATTTTAAACTCTTTTGAATTTAAACTAATAGAACAAAAAATTGAAAAAATAGAAGAAACAATCTTGGAAGTGAAGAGGAGTTCTTCAATGGATTCTTTTCTACTACAAATAGAGATAGACTCTCTAAATGCGTTTTTAAACAAGTTGGTTAAGGAAAGGGATTTTTATTTAAAAACAATCCAAGACTTTAGAGGCGAAGTTCTCGAAAATGATGTCTTACTACTATATCCAGAGAATTTACTTTACATTAGAATAGCAAATCAAGTGTCTCAAGAAGAGATAGCTGATTTTTTAGAAGTAAGTATTGAGGAAATAAAAAGACAAGAGGAGTATCTGTATAAAAAATTAGATCCTATTTTATTATCAAAAATAAATAAATTTGTGACAGAAAAAGTCACAAGTAATTTAAATACTAACACCTCAGGTATTAATTGGGAAAATTTTCCAATTAAAGAGATGTTGAAGCGCCAGTGGTTACCATCGCAAGTCACTGATCTAGCAAGTATTATTAAAGTACAGTTTGAAGAAATCTTTGGTAATAGTGGCTATGAATTAGCATTACATAGGAAATTCAATTTTAACGGTAACTCTCCTAATATCTACTCATTACTAGCGTGGCAAATTCAAGTTCTTAGTAAAGCAAAAGAAATAACAAAGCAGAGCCAAGTCCCTAGTTTTGACAATGACTTAGCATGGCTGAATCAGCTGGTCAGAATTTCTACAAGCCCAACAGGTCCCCTAGAAGCACAAGAGTTTCTTTTATCCAAAGGAATAATACTAATTGTAGTACCTCATTTACCACTTACATATCTCGATGGTGCGGCGATGCTTTTACCTAATACCGCAATCCCCGTTATAGGCCTTACATTGAGACATGATCGCTTAGATAATTTTTGGTTTGTTCTATTCCATGAATTAGGGCACATTTTTCTTCATCTGAATGAAGAACGTAACATTATATTTGATGAAGAAATGGATATAGTTACGGATCAAATAGAGATTGAAGCTGATAAATTTGCTCTAGAAAATTTAATCTCGTTGGAACAGTGGAATATGTGTATATCTAGATTCTATCAAGATGAAGAAAAATTAAATGAAGATGCTAGAAATTTAAAGATTCATCCTAGTATAATTGCCGGAAGAATAAGAAAAGAAAACGATGATTATAGAGTGTTTAATGAACAAATAGGATCAAAACAAGTGCGTAAACTATTTTGGGATAATGAATATGATTCTGAGTAACAGCTATGTTCCATTCCTAAAGTGGCGACAAAGTGAATTCCAAGCATTGTTTAAACTCGAAGATGAAATTAAAGATTTCATTATTCCTTATATAATACTGCCACCAATCGAATATGATTTTGCAGAGAGAAGGTTAAAGAAAACCATTGAAGAGCATATTGAGCCTATGGCAAAGCGGATTTATGATAAATGGGGTTCTAGGCTTGCCCTTTTAGACTTTCATGACAGTCTTGAAGGAAAAGTTATGGATAATGGGGAAAGCGTTGTAGAGTATGTACATAACGAAGCTCTAGCTCTGGGGTGTGAGTTAGTTCCCGTTGTTTCTTTTGAAAAGTCTAACTGGTATTTAGTAGAGGTTAAAAAAATTACTAGCGCTCAAAAGTGTGGTATTGCTTTGAGAGTTTTTTTAGAAGATCTAGACAGGCAGACTATAAATAATGAAATTGATTATTTACTAGAAATGTTCGATTTGGGTATAAGTAATATTGATTTAATTATTGATTTAGGAACCCCTGATAATTTTGAGCCCTATGCTTTATTTTCCCATATAATTTTCACGAAAATTAATAGCATTAATAATATAAAAGACTATCGCTCTTTCGTCATAGTCGCTAATTCATTAGATTTAATGCAAATTAAACAACCAGGGGGAGTATTTACTCGTCATGAGTGGATGCTATATCCCTACCTTGCCAGTAAATTCAAAGAAACCCCTCCAACTTTCGGCGATTACACAACTGATAATATAGAGTTTCTGCCTCAAATAGATATGAGAAAGATTAATCCATCAGCAAAACTGATCTATACACTACCTCAGCATTGGCATGTATTGAAGGCTAAAGCATTTAGAGGAAGTACCGCTCAAATGATTAATCTTTGTTCTAATATTATTAGCTTACCAGATTATAAAGGTATCGCTTTTTGCGATGGAGATAAACGAATTTATGATACTGCTAAAGGAATAGAAAATTGTGGAAACCTAGGAACATGGAAGCAAGTTGCAATTAACCATCATATGACAAAGGTTGTCCATCAACTCTCCAGTTACCACGCTTCAATAATTTAGTTTTAATTTCCAAAGATAGTTGTTTGATAGTCATGAACATACTCAACTGCTTATACAAATCTTTTCTAGATTTGTGCTCAAGCTTTTCTGTAACGCCATGTTGATAAAGTAATTCAATGACCTCTGCCTTCCATAAGATGTGAGCTAAACTGAAAAAATCTACGTGTGGATTAAGTTTAGCTCGCCTGATTGAACGGAAACTTACTCCACCTCTAGGACCTTTGATTGCTAGAATAAGCCCACACCATTTAGGAATTGATTTCATTACGTCTTTGTAATGATTTTCAGCTACAACAAAAGTCACCTTTTGAAGGCTTTTTGAATACTGTAATAACTGATTTGGCAGTCTTAGCAGATTATCTTTAGAACTCTTGATTTCATATCCATGGATATAGCTAGAAAACAAGGCTATATCTACTCGATTTCTACCATGTTCTAAAGATAGCTCATCAATTAATAAGTAATCACCTTTAATAGAATATTGCTTTTGCAATTTGCTATGCAAAGCATGACGTATATCTTGCTCATTTGTTGCATTCATTCTTTTTAACGTATCCAAACCTGACCTATAGTGCAAGTATTTACTATAAAGTGATAAGCATCCGTATGCTTTTTTACATAGCTCCGTAAAGCGCTATCGAGTAGTTCGATATAAATTATATTCTAACTGTTTTAGGTTTTAAATTCTGTTTCCAGATGTTTATATTAGTAGTAGTACCAGGCTGGCAAAAAATAGGAACTTCCCTTGTGATCATTGCTAATGCTAAGTATGAGCTATTTAAGAAAGTCTACTCAATCGGTCATACTCTATTTAGCTAAGATTTTTGCAGTTTGGTCTGTAGATCATAATTATATCAAATACGCTGGAGTGCTGTATGGTTGAGAGCCCATCAGGCTATAAATATTAAACATATGTTAAAGTATAAGTTACCCCCAACACTAGCTAGATAGGAAGCCTACTGCCATGGCTGGTATCAACAAATTAGAGTTATCCGAAACAGATATTATCAGCAAATTCATTCTGCCTGCCATTAAGAGTTCAGGTTGGGATGACATGACACAAATTCGCGAGGAAGTGAAGCTTCGTGATGGTAAAGTTATCGTCCGTGGTCAAATGGCAGTGCGTAAGACGGTCAAATCTGCTGATATTGTTCTGTATCACAAGCCTAATCTGCCGCTTGCTGTTATCGAGGCCAAAGCGAACAAACACTCTATTGGTAAAGGGATGCAGCAAGCGCTTGACTATGCTGGGCTGCTCGAAGTGCCGTTCGTGTTTTCATCCAATGGTGATGGCTTTATTTTTCATGATAAAACCAGTACCACTGTCCTCGAAACAGAGATTTCACTAGAGGATTTTCCGACACCAGCTGAGCTATGGGATAAGTACTGCCAGTGGAAAGGCTATACGCAAGCTCAAATGCCTATTATCACTCAAGACTATCATGATGATGGCAGTGGTAAATCACCGCGCTACTATCAGCTACAAGCCATTAATAAGACCATAGAAGCCATCTCTCGTGGACAGGATCGCATCCTACTCGTAATGGCAACAGGGACAGGTAAAACCTACACCGCCTTTCAAATCATCTGGCGTCTGTGGAAGGCTAGAGAAAAGAAACGCATTTTGTTTTTAGCAGATCGTAATATTTTGGTCGATCAAACTCGGGTAAATGATTTTCAGCCTTTCGGCACTGCGATGACCAAAATAGAAGGCCGTACCGTTGATCCAGCCTTCGAGATTCATCTTGGTCTATATCAAGCGCTAACAGGCCCAGAAGAGCATCAGAAAGCCTTTAAACATGTTGCGCCAGACTTTTTTGACCTGATTGTCATTGATGAGTGCCACCGAGGCAGTGCTGCGGAAGACAGTGCTTGGCGTGAGATATTGGAATACTTTCATAGCGCGACACAAGTAGGCTTAACAGCGACCCCTAAAGAGACTAAAGAAGTCTCTAACTCTTATTATTTTGGGGATCCTCTTTATACTTATACCTTAAAACAAGGCATTGAAGATGGATTTTTAGCGCCCTATAAAGTAGTTCGAATTGATATCGATGTCGATCTACATGGTTGGCGTCCAACCAAAGGACAGACAGATAAGCGTAATGAGTTGATTGAAGATCGTATCTATAACCAAAAAGATTTTGATCGCACTTTAGTGATTGATGAGCGTACTGAATTGGTGGCTCAGACCATCACTAGCTACCTTCAGCGTACTGACCCAATGGCCAAGACCATTGTATTCTGTAATGACATTGATCATGCAGAGCGAATGCGCCGTGCTTTGATTAACTGCAATCCAGAGCAGGTCAAAAAGAACGAAAAGTATGTCATGAAAATCACGGGTGATGATGAGTTAGGCAAAGCGCAGCTTGATAACTTCATCAATCCAAAGAAACCTTATCCAGTGATAGCGACAACGTCGGAGCTGATGACGACTGGTGTCGATGCCCAAACCTGTAAGCTAATCGTCTTAGATCAAAACATCAAATCGATGACCAAGTTTAAGCAAATTATTGGCCGTGGGACTCGTATCAATGATAAATATGGCAAATTATGGTTTACGATTCTCGACTTCAAAAAAGCAACTGAGCTATTTGCCGATGAGCGCTTCGATGGTACTCCTGAGCGTGTTATGAAAATGACACCATCACAGGTCAATGGAGGCAGTGATGAGCTAGATAAGATGGTAGATGGTGAATCAGGGGCCGAATTAGAGGAGACTTATGATACTAAAACGTCTCACAACAACGAAGGTGACAATGACTCCGATATGGGCGGCAGTGACGTTGATACAGGTGACGACCTTGGCGGCAGTGAGCCAGCGAAAAAATACTATGTGAAAGGTGTAGCTGTAAAAGTAACGGCACAGCGTATCCAATATTATGATACTGATGGTAAGCTAGTCACCGAGTCTTTTCAGGACTATACTCGCAAAACTTTCACTAAGCAGTTCGCTAGTTTGGACGAGTTTACCAAGCGTTGGAACGATACTGAGCGTAAACAAACCATCATTGATGAGCTGGCAAATGCTGGTATTATTTGGGAAGCACTACAGGAAGAGGTCGGTTCAGACATGGACCCCTTCGACCTAATTTGCCATGTGGTATATGACCAGCCACCCTTGACGCGTCGTGAACGTGCGAATGAAGTTAAGAAGCGCAATTACTTTACCAAGTATTCAGACACTGCTCAAAAAGTACTAAATGCCTTGCTCGATAAGTATGCTGATGCGGGTGTAGAAGAGATCGAAAGCCTAAACGTGCTTAAAGTAAAACCACTTGATCAATTAGGTAGTCCGATGGAAATTGTCAGAGAAAGCTTCGGTAGTAAACAAGATTATCAGCAAGCCATTAGTGATCTTGAAAGTGAAATCTATTGGGCACCGCCACCCAAACAAGCTTAAGCAACTAGAAAAAATTAGCTACAATCCATATATCTAAGCCTCTTATTGAGGCTTGTTTTATTCATACTGTTTATTGAAAAGAGAAACTACATGTCAATCAGTTCAGTTATCAAGTCTATTCAAGATATCATGCGTCAAGATGCTGGTGTCGATGGTGATGCCCAACGTTTAAGCCAATTGTCATGGTTATTGTTTCTCAAGATATTTGATGCACAAGAAGAAGCGCTTGAGTTCGAACAAGAAAACTATAAGAGCCCCATCCCTGAGCAATACCTTTGGCGTAATTGGGCAGCTGATCCCGAAGGCATCACTGGTGATGAGTTACTAGAGTTCGTAAATGATGAAATATTCGTTGAGCTAAAAAACCTGACAGCGCCAGTAGATACCAATCCGCGTGGCTTTGTGGTGCGTCAGGGTTTGAGCGATGCCTACAACTATATGAAGAACGGCACGTTGCTACGCCAAGTAATAAACAAGCTCAACGAAGTGGACTTTAACCGCTCAGATGAGCGTCATTTGTTTGGTGATATTTATGAGCAGCTACTGCGTGATTTACAGAGTGCGGGCAATGCAGGTGAATTTTATACCCCTCGCGCTGTGACACGCTTCATCGTTGATCGTGTGGATCCAAAGCTCGGTGAGCGCGTCATGGATCCAGCTTGTGGTACAGGTGGGTTTTTAGCCTGTGCGTTCGATCATGTCAAAAACAACTATGTTGAAACTGCTGAAGATCATCAAGCGCTACAGCAGCAGATTTTGGGGTTTGAAAAGAAACAACTGCCGCATTTGCTCTGTACGACCAATATGATGCTGCATGGTATCGAAGTACCCGTACAGATACGCCACGATAACACCCTAAACAAGCCGCTATCGAGCTGGGACAGTGATATTGATGTCATCGTAACCAACCCACCTTTTGGCGGCACTGAAGAGCACGGTATCGAAAAGAACTTCCCTGCTGAGTTCCAAACACGCGAAACGGCTGATTTGTTTTTACAATTAATCATTGAGGTCTTGAAAGATAAAGGCCGCGCTGCCGTCGTATTACCTGATGGCACCTTGTTTGGTGAAGGAGTAAAAACCAAGCTAAAGAAAATGCTGACAGAAGAATGTAATCTGCATACCATCGTGCGCTTACCAAACGGTGTGTTTAACCCTTATACGGGTATTAAGACCAATATTCTCTTCTTTACCAAAGGTCAGCCAACCAAAGATATTTGGTTTTATGAGCATCCTTATCCTGAAGGCGTCAAAAACTACAGCAAAACCAAACCAATGAAGTTTGAAGAGTTTCAAACCGAGATTGATTGGTGGGGCAATGAATCTGACGGCTTCGCCAGTCGTGTTGAAAATGATCACGCTTGGAAAGTTGACTTCAGCAGTAAGCGTAAAACAGCTGAAAAAGACGCAAAGCCACACTGGGACAAAGCAACAGTACTCTTAGGTGAAGTCAGTGCTTTAGAGCCTAATCTTAAAGTGTTACGTGCAGAACTAAAAGCTGCCAGCGATGAGTTAAAGCCTGATAACCTAAAAAAAGTTGAAGCGCTAGAAACTAAAATCAATAATCTGCGCCGTGATGCTAACAATAGCCAACAGGCTGGCGATAGTATATTCAATGCTATATTTAATTTTGATATAAAAAATCCGTTTGTTGATCAAGTCATTGATTATGACCCTAATAAATTACTCGCTGACTATGCCAAACAACAACAGAGTATCGATACTTTACGCAGCCAATTAAAAGATGTACTGGGCGCTGCGCTGTCTGCTAACACGACAGAGGACAAGTAGCTATGAATGTAAAAACGAGCTTAGAGGTGGGTAAAGACGCAAACAAACCAGAGCAGTTGATCACTGAACATATCGATATCTGGACTAGCGCTATACTGGCTAAATCGACTAGTGGGCGTGGCAGTAGCAAAAAGTATGAGCTATACGGCATTAGCAAATTACGTGAGCTGATTTTGGAGTTAGCAGTACGTGGCAAGCTAGTGCCGCAGGATGCTAATGATGAGTCTGCCTCTGTTTTGTTAGAAAAAATAGCGGCTGAAAAAGCTCAGTTGATTAAAGATAAGAAGATTAAGAAGATTAAGAAGATTAAGAAGACTAAAGCAGATGGTAAAGTTAATGAAGATGAAAAACCTTTTGATCTTCCTCGTGAGTGGCAGTGGACTCGACTTAACTTTATAACAGAGATAAACCCACGTAATACGAATGTTGATGATAAAACTAAAGCATCATTTGTTCCAATGACTCTAATCACTACATCATACGATGGAGTACATGATTCTGAATCAAGGCCTTGGAGTGAAATAAAGAAAGGCTATACCCATTTTGCTAATGGCGATATTGCTATTGCGAAAATTACACCTTGTTTTGAAAATAGTAAAGCTGCTATTTTTCGTAATTTAGAAAATGGTATTGGCGCAGGGACAACAGAACTCCATGTTGCGCGTCCTTTTGGAGAGCAAGTTGAAAGAAATTTTCTTCTTTTATATTTTAAATCACCTAACTTCTTAACTATGGGTCAAAAGCTTATGACTGGCTCTGCTGGACATAAAAGAGTCCCAAGAAGTTTTTTTGAAAGCAATCCTATTCCACTTCCACCGCTTGCAGAACAAAAACGCATCGTCGCTAAAGTCGATGAACTCATGCTGTTATGTGATCAGCTAGAGCAGCAAACCGAAGCCAGTATCGAGGCTCACGCTACGCTTGTGGAAGTGTTATTAGCCACGTTGACAGATAGTACTGGCGCTGATGAGCTGGCACAAAACTGGGCGAGAATTGCTGAGCATTTCGACAGCCTGTTCACTACTGAGCAAAGCATCGAAGCTCTAAAGCAAACTGTGCTGCAATTGGCGGTAATGGGTAAGTTAGTTCCGCAAAATCCAGATGAAGAACCTGCTTCGGTGTTGTTAGAGAAATTACGTAAAGAGCGCTCGGAGTGGCTTCAAAAAACAAAAGAGGAAAATCCAGAATCTAAAACGATGTTGAAGAAATTGAAAAAACTGTCAGATGCTTCTGCACCTTTCGGAATTCCATCTACATGGAAAACAGCACACCTTATAGATTTATGTACCTACTTAGTTGACTGTCATAATAAAACAGCACCATATGTTGATAGTGGTATTCCAATAATCAGAACCTCGAATATTAGAGAGAGAGAGTTTTGTATGACTGGTATGAAGTATATTTCTGAGGAAACTTACGAATATTGGTCGAGAAGGTGCCCTCCAAAACCCGAAGACATAATTTTCACAAGAGAAGCACCGATGGGTGAAGCTGCTATCATCCCTAAAGGAAGTGTTTGGTGTTTGGGGCAAAGAACAATGCTGATAAGACCATATCACAAGTATGTTTCGAACCAGTATTTACTTCTAGCATTAACAGAGCCACATTTGTTAGAAAGAGCTTCAGAACATGCAATTGGCTCCACCGTTAAACATTTAAGAGTTGGTGACGTTGAAAATTTAAACATTCCTTTACCACCTCTAAGTGAACAACATCGTATCGTTGCTAAAGTCGATGAATTAATGGCTATTTACGATCAGCTAAAAGAGAAGCTAAAGCAATCTCAAAAGACGCAAGTTCAGCTTACTAATGCGTTGGTTGATCGTGCCTTAGGGTGAGTTTTAGTATTGGGCTAAGTGTTTTATATGTCTTGATAAGATATAATGTCTCTTATCAAGACACTCTACTCGGTAAATCGAATAATGTTGATGTTGCTGGTAAGGACAACTGACCGTTTACACAGACCGTATTGTGCAGAATTAAAAATGCACAGTCGGAATGTAGCGCTCTACATTAGAAAATAAAACGACTTGTGCATAAATTAGGGGTTGTAAATTTCCTAGGCGTGCCTTTTAATATTGCCAGTTACGCGCTATTAACGCATATGATCGCGCAAGTTTGCGAGCTGGAAGTGGGAGAATTTATCTGGACCGGCGGTGATTGTCATATTTACCAAAATCATAGAGAGCAAGTAGAGTTACAGCTCACTCGCGATCTTTATCAGCTGCCGACCCTATCATTAAATGCAGAGGTGAAAGATATTTTTGCTTTTACTTTTGAGGACATCAGCGTTGACGGTTATGAATCGCATCCGGCTATTAAAGCGAAAGTGGCGGTTTAAGCGACTGAACTGTGGAATTAAGAAAACTGTAAAACTAGAAAATTAATGAATAATAAAAGGGATAAGTTATGAGTTATGCGCATACCGAAGTGGCCCAAATCGCCGCGATCAGTAGCAATCGCTGTATAGGTAAAGACAATGAATTGCCGTGGCATATCTCGGCTGATCTACAGCATTTTAAGGCGATGACTACCAAAAAAAACGACAGCGCGATTCAAGGGATCGTCATTATGGGTCGTAAAACGTTTGAGTCGATGGGCAGCAAGCCACTCCCAAAACGTGTCAGCTTTATTATCAGCACTCAGCTTGATTACGCTGAGCAAAAAAACCTCACTGACCGCGATGATGCTTATGTCGTGCATAATTTAGACGATGCCTTGACGCAAGCAGCCAGCCTAGCTCATGGCGCGCATCTAAATACGATTTGGGTGATTGGCGGCGAAAAGGTGTTTAATGATGCAATGATGTACACCGATCGTATCGAGCTGACCCATGTCGATACTAATATCAAGGACGGCGATGCTTTTTTCCCAGAGTTGCCAAATGAGTTTGTAGTCTCGGAAGAGTCTGAACAAAAACATGATGAAAAAAGTGGTTTAGACTTTCAGTTTGTGAGTTATCAAAGACAAGAAAGCTAAGTGCTCAATAAAAAAAGCTAGGCTATTTAAAGCCTAGCTTGAATCAACGACACGTGAACTTTTATATAAGTATAAAAATAATTAGTGGTCGAAAACTTTACTCATGTAAAACTTTATAAATCGTCTTGGCAAGTACAGGTCCAATGCCAGTTACCCCCGCCAGCTCCTGCTGCGATGCACCTAGCAACTGCTGCAAACCACCAAAATGGTTGAGCAAATCACGGCGACGCTTTTCACCCAGTCCCGGAATCACTTCTAACACTGAGGACGAGCGGCGCTTATCACGCTTTTTACGGTGCGCGGTGATAGCAAAACGGTGCGCCTCATCACGAATATGCATTAATAAATGTAGCGCTTTACTATCCATGGGCAAATCAAGCGGCTCGTGATCTAAGAAATGCAGCACCTCAAGCCCAGCTTTGCGCCCCTCGCCTTTTGCCACACTAATCAGCAGCGTATCATTTAAAATACCAAGCTCAGTCAAGACGTCTTTGGCAATACTAAGCTGCCCTTTACCACCGTCAATCAGTAACAAATCCGGCAATGGCTGCTTTTTATAACGCCGTGTCAGCACTTGCTTCATCGCGGCATAGTCATCGCCACCTTGGATATCATGAATGGCATACTGACGATAATCACGGCGGCGCGAACCGCCTTGATCAAAGACCACACAGCTACCGATAGTTGCCTCGCCCATGGTATGCGAGATATCGAAACACTCAATGCGGTCGATAGCTCTATCGGTGACATCAGCTAGCACATCTTTGAGCGCATTAAAACGCGCATGCAGCTCAAGATAATCGCCAAGCTTGGTTTTTAAGGCATTGCTCGCGTTGAGACTGGCTAAATCTAACCATTCGGCTCGGTGCTCACGTACGTTAGTCTTGATAGTGACTTTACTACCAAAATGGGTCGCTAGCGCCTCGCTGATGGCTTGCTGATCGGGTAGCTTGTGACTTAAGATAATTTCGCTTGGCAAGTCGTCGGTAACCTGAAAATAAAACGAGGTAATAAAGGCGGATAAATTATCAGCGATAGGCTCGCTGCTATCGACATCGGGGAAATAGTTCTTACCACCGAGCACACGGCCACCGCGCACCGTCAGCACGTTCACTGTCGTCATGCCAGCTTGGCTAGAGATGGCGATAACATCAGCTTCGCCTTGTACCGTATAGACCGCTTGCCGCGCTTGTACTTCACGCAGCATCGATAGCTGGTCACGATAAAACACCGCTTTTTCGAAATCTAGCGCTTCGGCGGCGCCTTCCATTTTTTCGATCAAAGCACTATGAATATCACTAGAGTCGCCTTTTAAGAAACGAATCGTATTATTGACATCCTCCGCGTACTCTTCTGGCGACACTAAGCCCACGCAGGGCGCACGGCAGCGCTTGATTTGATACTCCAAGCAAGGGCGTTTGCGCTGTTTAAAAAAAGTATTGGTACATTGACGCATTTGAAACATTTTTTGCATCAGCACTAGCGTCTCTTTTGCTGCATGCGCTGAAGGAAAAGGCCCAAAGAAGCGGCCTTTTTGATGGTTGCCTTTACCGCGGCCATAAGCCAAACGCGGATAAGGTTTATCAGCGGAGATAAACACATACAGATAAGACTTATCGTCGCGCAGTAGCACGTTGTAAGGCGGGCGGTATTCTTTAATTAGGTTTTGCTCAAGCAACAGCGCTTCGGTTTCACTACGGGTAATAATGGTTTCTATGTTATGAATACGCGCGACTAGAGCCCTGGTTTTTGGATGGTCAATGGTCTTGGCAAAGTAGCTATTAACACGGCTTTTTAGCGATTTAGCCTTACCAACGTAGAGAATATCGCCATTTTTGCCTAGCATTTTATAGACGCCTGGCAAGTTAGGTAGACGCTTAATCAGGTGCTTTAGACGAGCTTTTCTGTCGTCTTTACTCTCTATTTTAATAGCATCTTTATTATCGTCTGCACTTTTATTATCGTCTGCACTAGCATTTTTACTGGCGTCATTGTTGACATTAGTATTAATATTGTCGTCAGCATTCGATTCTGAAACTTTAACCATAACCGCTAAAACTCTCAAAGGGTTTGAATTACTATTATTTATGGGGAGCGGCTGGCTAGATTACAAGATAGGAAATAACCACATTATCAAGCCATTAGCTGCTTTACTGACATCACTAACATTCGTCCTATCTAAAAACTTTTAGCAAACTGCAAATGCAAAAAAGTCAGCATTAAGCTGACCTTTTATTACTATAAAAGATTTTTTTAACTTATTAAAGTTATTTGAGCTGCGATAAAATAGCGACTTCACGAATGTAGCTCGCTAAATCTTGTTCGGACTCTTCCATCAGCTCATCGTCTTGGGTATGTTTGGCATACTCAATCCACAATAACAGCTGATATAGGCTATTACGCTCGGAAGCAGTGTACTGCTTAATGAATTGCTTAAGCGTGCTTTCATCATTGATATTGAGCCTACCGCGCCAGCTTTCTATCTTGGCAACTTGCTCATTAGGGAAAAATGCCTCAAAGAGCGCTTTGACGAGCTCGTGACGATTCTCTTCGCTAATGAGTTTACCAACCCGCTTAGTCTGACGATTACGCGCATTAGCGCTGGTGATATCGGCTAAAGCCATCAATTCTGCCATAAAATAATCACTGGCAGGTAAGGCTTTTAACTGCTTTTTCGACAAGTTGGCCAAGGGTATCGACAACGCTTGTAGCCGCTCGTGAGATTTTTTGAGTTCGGTACGCGAAACGCGCATGTCTTGTTCTGACCAATCAATCATAAAAGCTCTCTAAAAATAATGGGAATAAAGGATAGAAAATAACGACGGCAAGTAAAGTCACTCTAGTCAGTTAAAATCAAACCTGAGATATGTTTAAGCGCACTACTGGGATGAATTTAACGCAGCCTCTGTGAATACAGCACGCAAGTAAAATTTATACCAGTAGCGCTATACCATTCTTAAAGCGTATCGACTATATAAAAAGCAAATGCCTACCAGCGATTTTTTTCGCGGTGCTTAGCGACTATGGTTAACGCCTTTGATAAATGCTGAGTCAAATGGCGTTGTAGCTTTTCAGTGATAAAAACCGAACGATGCTTGCCGCCCGTACAGCCAATAGCGACCGTAACCGTGTGGCGGTTATTATGCAAAAAATTGGGCAGCCAGCGCGTGAGAAAGCTAGCAATATCATCACTCATCTCACTGACTTCAGGATAATCTGCAAAGAACGCTGCAACCTCGCTATCTAAGCCAGTTGCACTACGCAAGTCGGCATTCCAGTGCGGGTTAGGCAAAATCCGCACGTCAAAGACAAAGTCAGCATCGATAGGCGTACCGTATTTAAAGCCGAACGATAGCAGATTAACGATAATTTTGTTATCTGCACCGACTTGATCGCGCAGGCGCTCTTTGAGCTGATGGATATTAAGCTTACTGGTATCGATAGTAATATCGGCGCAGCTGGCTATCGGCTGTAATAATTCAACTTCTCTTTTTATCGCGGCTGGCAGATTGTATTTGGTATTTTCAATACCGTCAGCATCTTGCGCCATTAGCGGATGCACACGGCGCGTCGCGTTGAAGCGCGCAACTAAAATATCCTCTTGCGCAGTGACATAGATCACTTGTACTTTTAACTCACCATAGCGCTCATGTAGCTGTTTTTGAATCGCTGCAAAGTTAGACAAGTCAGCACGCGGTGAGCGAATATCAACGCCCAGTGCCACCCGCTTGATGCTACTTTCATTTACCAGTTTATGCGCGGCTTCAGGAACTAGCGATAACGGCAAATTATCAATAGAATAATAGCCCAAGTCTTCTAAAGTATTGAGCACTGAGGTCTTACCTGAGCCTGAGCGCCCAGAGACAATAAGTACGCTTAACTTATCATCGCTAAGTGATGGCGTTTGAGCATTTGCGTCGATCTTATCCACTTCCATGCTATTACCCTAATCCATAAGCTGATTAATAAATACGCTTACTGCGTTCTAAACTGCCGAACTAACTGTTTCTATCCTACGCTATTTATTCGCTATAGTGATATTAATTAATTTTCACTACTTGATTATCTAGCAGTCTTGCCTGCCCTAGTTTTGCTGCGACTAGAATAACCAAATCTTGCTGATTTTCTTTCAGAGTGGATGCTTCAAAAGTAATAGGCTGCAAATCAGTGGTTTTTACTTCTAGATAATCTATCGCAAAACCCGCTTTTGTAATATGCTGAGTCGCTCGTGTTAATAACGATTGCAAAGCTACCTCATCAAAGCTATCTTCTGCTATTTTTTGCGCTAATTGCTCAGCCAAATCCTGTAGAGCCTGATGTAAAACAGGTGCGGTTTGTCGCTCAGCATCGGTTAAATACTGGTTGCGAGAAGATAAGGCTAAGCCGTCCTCTGCTCGTACGATAGGCGCGCCGACAATCTCTACCTGATAACTTAAATCTCTGACTAATTGCTTGATAATTGCTAATTGCTGATAGTCTTTTTGGCCAAAAAAAGCTACATCAGGCTGCACAATATTAAATAGTTTCGCGACGACGATGCCTACGCCATCGAAATGCGTTGGTCGCGATTCACCACATAACTGCAGTGCTATCGCGCCAGCAATGACTTTAGTTGGCGGTGGTAAAACGGGATACATCTCGTCAATACTAGGCGCAAACACGTAATCAGCATCGACGCTATCTAGCTTAGCAACGTCGGCCTCAAGGGTACGCGGATAACTATCGAAATCCTCACCAATACCAAACTGGGTTGGATTGACAAAAATACTGACGACGACAATATCAGCCTGCTGTTTAGCCATTTTCACCAGCTGTAAGTGCCCAGCATGCAAGTTACCCATCGTTGGCACTAAAGCGATGCGCTGCTGACTACGCAGAGGTTTTAGGGTCTGTTGCAATGAGCTAATATGATGATGAATAATAGGCATCAAAAAGTCTTCTTCTGGTATTGGATAATATTAATCAAACTGATGCTGCGCCTGCGGAAAGCTACCCTCGCGTACCGACTGCTGGTACAGCGCAAACGCGCCTTCGATGCTACGTTCCGTGTTACGCTTATCGGTCAAGAAATCATGAATAAATCTTGGCGCGCGTCCATGAACCATGCCTAGCATGTCATGCATGACTAACACTTGACCGTCGGTATCTGCGCCCGCGCCGATGCCGATGACTGGTACGGCAACCGCCTCAGTGACCGTTTTGGCAAGCTCTGCAGGTACGCATTCTAATACTAATAGTGCCGCGCCTGCTTCTACCACTGCCTTAGCGTCCGCTAATAATTTATCCGCCGCTTCATCGCTACGGCCTTGGATTTTATAGCCGCCAAAGACATTGACCGACTGCGGCGTTAAACCTAAATGCACACAAGTAGGCGTACCCGCTTGCGCTAAAGTTGCGACCAAACGGCTAAGCTCACGCCCGCCTTCTATTTTGATGACATGAGCGCCTGCTTGCATAAGCTGGCGACTATTAGCGATAGCTTCAGCTTCAAGCGCATAACTCATAAAAGGCAAGTCCGCTAAGATCAGGGCTTGTTTATTACTACGCGCGATATTCGCCGTATGGTATGCCATATCAGTAACCGTTACCGGTAAAGTCGAGTCATGACCTTGCACTACCATACCTAAGCTATCGCCGATCAAGATGGTATCGATCTGCGCCTTTTCCATCATCCGCGCAAACATCGCATCGTAGCAAGTGAGACAAGTAAACTTGGTACCGTCTTTTTTGAACTTTTTTAGGGTAGATAAAGTCGTCATATGACCCTCAATGACTTGATAAAAGTATTTTTAATGGCTAATAAATAAAGATAGAGAGAAACTTCAGTAGTTAGCTTAGCAATCAATGGATAAGCTCAAGCCCGCTCCAGTCTGCGCTCAATGGATAGGCTGAGACAGGTTGATCGTTAATCATCAGCTCAGGCGCTAGCTCTCGTAGCGGTACTAACATAAAGTTGCGCTCATGAAGTCCAGCATGTGGCACTACCAGCGTCGGCTCATCTATTTGCTGCTGACCATAGAGCAAAATATCAACATCGAGACTGCGCTCGCCCCAGCGGCGTAAACGTTCACGCTGTGCTTGCGCCTCTAATTGCTGACAAAGAGCGAGCAGCTCTAAGGGCGTTAAAGTCGTTTCTAACTCAACCACCGCATTGGTAAAATCCGGCTGATCTTGCGGGCCCATTGGCGCTGACGCATAGTAAGAAGACACTCGTAGCTGACGCATAGCTTGATGCTGCTCTAAGCTGGCAAGTGCTTGCTGTAAATGCTCAACAGGCGAGCCTAGCTCATTGGCTAAGTTACTCCCTAAGCCTAAATAACAAGTGACCCAATTATTATTATCAAGCATTGTCGTTACTAGGTTGACGGCGCCGGCGTTTGGCAGGTATCGCGCCTTTATTAGTAGCTAGCTTCGCTTGCGTAGCGCTAGTTTTTGCAGTCGAGGCCTTCTTCTCAGCTTTGGCTGACGAGGACTTGACAGCTTTATCATCTTTAGAAGAATTGCTGCCTTTAGAAGCATTACCGTCTTGCAAGGTTTGGTTATTCTGCTTGCTAGCTGCTAGCGCTTTATCTGCGCTCTTATTGACTGCAGGTTCAGATAAATTTAAAGGCTTACGGCGACGCTTGCTAGGGATGGGTTCGCTATTACTAGCACTCGCCACTGACTTTGGCGTTTGCGGTACTGCTGTTGATACTGAAGCTTCTGAATGCTTAGCTTTTGAAGGCTGAGTGTTTGCCTTAGTAGCTGCTGATGCTTTAGCTGATTTGGCCTCCACGTTATTATCCGCGGACAAGTTGACGTTTTCTTGGTTGGCCACAGCGGCTTTATTTTTAGCAGAAACCTTGCGACCGCTAGATTTTGCTCCCCTGCTAGCACTAGCTTTATTATCAACGTTGCCATTAGCACTGTTGCTCTTATTCTCGTCATCCAACTGCTTCTTTAGCGGCGGCACGACTTTTTCGTGTTCAATCACAAACAATGGCTTTGGCGCAGCAGGCTTTTTATGCGATGGCTTAGTCGCTGCTAGGGATAGCTGCTGCAATTGCTCAAGCTCTTGGCTATCTTGCTTGAGTTGCTCAGAGCTAGCAGCTTGCAGATTATTGTTCTGAGTAGCTGCTTTATCAGTGTTGCGGCGGCGACGACGCGAGGGCACATTCGCTGTGTCATTTGCGGCTTGATGACTCTGACTCACTTTAACTTGGTCAGGATTGCTGTGAGCAGTTGCTTGGGCATTATCGTTTTGCTTTTGGCGATTACGCCCGCGTCCACGTTGACCTTTTTTGTAAGCACCGCGGCGTATATTTTCATCAAAATCAGCAATGGCTTGCTGCTGTTCTTTTTCAGAGAGTGTCTGATAAGTCTGCCACCACTCACCCATGCCATTAGTGGATTCAGATAACGGATGTTCGGCATCACCGCATTGCTCACGCAGTAATAAAAAGTCAAAACCGGCGCGAAAGCGCGGATGCTCCGCCAATTGTTCGATTTGCTTATTACGCGGCGCAGCAAGCTTAGGCTGCAAAATCCAAATGTCACGGATAAACTGTTCGGCAAACTTCGGAATAGCAGTCTTGATGCGTTGACGATCGATCACTTTACCTGCGGCATGTAGCTGTGCTTCGGCAAATGGCATATTGCGGTTTTTGGCTTTTTCTAGCTGATGCAGGTAATTCTCCCACAATAGAGCAGCATAGAAGAAGGCAGGATTGATACTTTTTCCCGCAGCAATGCGCTTATCGGTGTTGATCGCGACTTGCTGTACTAACGGGCTCGGCTCAGATGGCGGATAAATGATCAGGCTATCGATAGCGCCGTATTCGAATAAAAGCGGTAATAACGGCACCAGATAGCCGCCGGTAAACATCTTTTGCGTCTCATCATAGAGGCGATGCGGCGAGATTTGCTCAAGCAAGGCCCAATTATCATCGTGAAACTGCTCGGAGAGCTCTTTATCAAATTCAAAGCCTAGTTTCGCTTTAAAGCGCAGGGCGCGTAGCAAACGCACTGGGTCTTCTTCAATACGTACGGGCGCATGACCTAACAAGCGAATGACTTGATTATCAATATCTTCAAGCGCCCCGCAAAAGTCATGTACCACACCTTTTAGTGGTTGATAATACAGCGCATTAATTGAAAAATCGCGACGGGCAAAATCTTGCTTAATATCACCCCAAACATTGTCACGCAAAATCATACCATCTTGATTGGTGCTCGCATTATTATTAGGTGGCCCACGAAACGTCGCCACTTCAATAAGCTCGCGGCCTGAATAGACATGAGCCAACTGGAAACGGCGACCGATAATGCGGCAACGCTTGCCAAACACGTCTTTTATTTCATGAGGCTTGGCATCAGTGACCGCATCGAAATCTTTGGGCTGTAGCCCTAATAAAGTATCACGCACCCCGCCACCAACGATATAGGCGTCAAATCCAGCTCGGGATAAGGTAGCGATAACTTCAGTAATGGAATTGGGTAATTCAGATTTATTTAGTTCTAACTTCTTGGCGGCACGCTCGGCCATGCATCTACTCCTCGCCGGTATTCTGTCGTTCCCAATAAACACAGCGTTCATCAGGCAAACATATCGGCTAGTTTAACAAATTTTGGGCCTAATTGCTGCATTATGACATTTACTTTCAGCCAATTTGCGAAAGATGGATAATGACAGTTAAATAAATAGCCGCTTTATATTTTACAAAACGAAAAGCTAATTCTGCACACGCATTCGTGCTCGGTTGTTCTCTATAGTTTTGGCACCGATACCTTTTACTTTTTCTAGCTCATCGACGCTTTTAAACGCGCCGAACATCTCACGATATAGAATAATTTCTTGTGCTTTGCTACTGCCGATACCGTCAAGCGTTACCAGTTCGCCCTCGCTAGCGCTATTTATATTGACGACTGCTTGCTCAAGCGCTTGGGTCTCATACTTTTCTTGCGCTAACAGATACTCATAAGCTTGCTTCGGATTATCAAAACAAGGCGCTGCTTGTACGCCTGTAGTAGTAAAAAGTATCATAATAATAAGCAAAAGGAAGCCAAGTAAAAAACCTAAACCTTCTTTAGCATCTATAAAAACTCGATTATTGATAAGCTTATAAAGCGCGTTCATGCTGTTTGGCAGACTCCCAAAGTGCATCCATCTCGCCTATATCGCTATCTTCTATGGCTTTACCGCTAGCTTGCAGCTGATCTTCGATATAGCCAAAGCGCGATTTAAATTTATGTACGCAAGTCAGGGTCGCCGCTTCTGCATCTAAGTTCAGCTTACGCGCGACATTGACTAAGGCAAATACACAATCGCCAAGCTCTTTTTCGATATCACTGATATTGGCTTTTATCTGTGCTTTAGATTTATCCCTAATCTCAACCTTTAATTCGTCAATCTCTTCTTCTAATTTCTCAAAAGCGCCTTCGACCCCTTGCCAATCAAAGCCTAACTTTGACGCTTGGCTTTGTACCGATTGCGCTTGCATCAGCGCACTGCCAGCCTTAGTCGCATCCAAACGTCGACGCGGTTTGCCGCGAGCTTCATCGGCCTGACGTTCCTCAGCCTTTATCTCATCCCAACGCGCTTTTACCGCTGCCTCATCTTTGAGGCTCTCGGTCTCAAATACATGCGGATGCCGGCGAATCAGTTTTTGTTGCAAAGTCGTTATGACATCGCTGAGATCAAAACGGCCTTGCTCAGCATAGAGCTGACAATGAAAAATCACTTGCAATAACACATCGCCAAGCTCGCCTTTGATATCCTCATCGTCATCACTTTGTACCGCTTCGCCGAGCTCATAAGCCTCCTCGATAGCATAAGGGATCAGGCTATGATTGGTCTGCTTTTTATCCCAAGGACAATCGGCCCGCAGTCGCGCCATCAAAGCGAGTAAGTCGCTTAATTCGCCGGTGGCATCGGGTGTGCCTTTTACAGGCTCAGGTGGTAGAACTTTAGTCTGATCTTTATTTACTTCTGAATTATCATTGGCAGTCATCGAAATAATCACTCTTATTTATATCGTTTAACGCTTATAGCGGTTTATCAGTTAGTGTATCATTGAATACTAACTTATAAATACCAATGCCTTTAACCCTCAAGCCTAGGAATATCTGTTTTATGTCCCTTAATGCTGCTAGCTATGACCCAAAAACCACAACTTTCGATCCTATCACTATCGACTCGTTTAAAGCCTATGATATTCGCGGTGAGCTTGGTGTGACTCTCGATGAAGCGATTGCTTACCGTATCGGCCGCGCTTTTGCGCAAATCTTATCGCAGCGTATCGATAATGACACCGAATTAAAAATGTTAAGAAAAGCTGTCGTCATCGGTAGCGATATCCGGCATTCAAGCAACGAGCTTAAACAAGCGGCTATCGCCGGCATTATCGACGCCGGTATCGAGGTCATCGATTTAGGTATGACCGGCACCGAAGAGGTCTATTTTGCCACCAGTCATTATCAAGCTTTGGGCGGTATCGAAGTGACTGCGAGTCATAATCCGATTAATTATAATGGCCTAAAGCTAGTTAAAGAGCACTCAAAACCAATCAGTGCGGATGACGGTCTAGCTGAAATTCAAGCGCTCGCTGAATCGGGTGAGTTTTTAGAAGTTAATAAAAAAGGTCAGTTACAGCTAAAGACTGATAAAAGCGCTTATATCGAGCATGTGTTTAGCTTTATCGATATTGAAAAGCTTAAACCATTAAAAATCGTTATCAACTCAGGCAATGGTAGCGCCGGTCCAGTGGTTGATTTATTGGTTGATAAATTAGTGCAAGCTGACGCCCCTATTGAGGTTGTCAAACTACACCACAAGCCTGACGGCAGCTTTCCTAATGGTATCCCGAATCCTATGATACTGGCTAACAGAGAATCCACTCGGCAAGCGGTGCTCGACAGTAATGCCAATTTGGGCATTGCCTTTGACGGCGATTTTGACCGCTGTTTTTTATTTGATGAGACCGGTGAGTTTGTCGATGGCAGTTACGTCGTCGGTATGCTCGCGCAAGCCTTTCTCAATAAATACCCAAGCGAGTCCATCGTTTATGATCCGCGCGTCATTTATAACACCGAAGCGGTGATTACCGATCTCGGTGGCAAAGCAGTGATTAGTAAATCAGGACACTCCTTTATCAAGCAAGTCATGCGTGAGTCAGGCGCAGTCTATGGCGGCGAGATGTCCGCGCATCACTATTTCCGTGATTTCTTTTATTGTGATAGCGGTATGATTCCGTGGCTGTTGACCATTGAGTTATTATCGATCACGGGTAAAAGTCTATCAGAATTAGTCGACGGTTATATCAGCGCTTACCCAAGCTCAGGAGAGCTAAATTTTCGCTTAACCGCTCATGACGCAGCGACGATTATTAACGATATAGAGAGTAGATTCGCTGATGAGCAACCGAGTAAATCAACCCTTGATGGACTGAGTCTCGACTTTGGCGCGTGGCGTTTTAACCTGCGGGCTTCTAATACTGAGCCACTGATCAGGCTGAATGTAGAGACTCGCGGTGATGAAGCTTTACTTAACACTAAGGTCAAGGAGATTGAGGACTGGCTAGCGGCGCAAGGGGCGATGCCAGCTTAATAACTTATTTACCACGCCCAATACCGACATAAGACCCTACTAACTGATCGATCTGCGAACGGGATAAAGCGTTTTGCGCATCAAAGATAGGCATAGCGGAATGATTAAGCTGCGCTATGTCTAGCTGATGCTGCGGCGAGAGGCTGATAATAAAAATCGCCTGCGCCTTATCTAGCTGCTCATAAGGGCTATCCAGCAGTTGTAATAGTGGCTGCTGCCCGTAGTGTTTAGCAAGCGAGCTTTTGGCTTTATCACTATAGACTAAGGTGGTTATATTATAAGACCACAATAGCGCTAATAGCGGATGGATCGCCGAGCCTGTAGTGCGCCCTGAGCCTGACTTATAGCTACCGCCCCAAATCAGCACGGTCTTATTATCGATAAAGCCATCAAAATGCTGCCAAAACTTGCGGAAAATCAGCTCTTTTTGGTCATTATTAATATGTAGCACCGATTGCAATAACGGCATATTGACGCTGTTGTCTTCAGACGATTGCTGTAGCTTGTCAAGCTCAGTCGGTAGCGTATGACCGCCAAAGCCCCAACCTGCCTGCAGATAGCTACTGCCTACCCGCGCGTCTAACCCCATGATACGGCTGACTTGCCCGATATCGACCTGCTGACTGTCCGCCAAGCGTGATAGCTCATTCATAAAGCTCACTCTTGTCGCCAGCATCGCCATAATACTACTACGCGCAAACTCGATGGTAGCGATATCGGCGTGATGATAAGCGCGGGCGTGTTGTAGTAACGGCTGCAGCACGGTTAGCTGATGACCACTGTTAGGCGTTTTTTCACCCAATAGCCAAAGCGATGGCGTAAGCATTGAGCTATAGGCCTCGCCATCTTGCAAAAACACAAACGGCACGTAATAGACCCAAGCGCGCTGCAAGCTGTCTGCTAACTTGGCGATATGACCGAGCTTTTCGATGCCACTCATAATAATGGGAATAGTCTGTTGATGACTATGATTAAAGGCCGTTACCCAATTATCATCTGTCCAAACGGGTTTGATATTCTCTAAAAACAACCAATAGCAGCTCGCTTGTAAGTATTTAGATTTTTGCCCGTCTTCAGACTGGCTATCTGCGCTTTCATAACTTTGGATCAGCCCATCCAAACTAGCCGGTAATGCATATTTAACGATTTGCTGCTGCTGTCCATATAGCTGCCATAATGCTTGTAAATGGCGCTCAAAGCTATACTGCTCAACTTGTTGCTCTAACAAGTCTAAATCAGCATAAATGTGCACCCTATAATCGAGACTCGCTAACACTACCGCGCTAGTAATGGCTTCGATACTATGGCCGATGATCACGCAGACCTCAGACGACTTGGTGTTCAACGCATTGTTATTAGTAGTATTAACAGCAGACTTAAAGCTCATAGCATTCCTTTAGTTATCGTTATATTAGCAGTAAAGTGAAATCTCATCTCTTTACTTTGCCTTGTTATCATTATGCAAATAACTGCTTGATATGTTTAAGTAGCTGATTGGTGGAGCTATCAAAAGGCGCAACGCTGTCCTGCTGCATAGCCTGATAGACAGTTTCAGCCATCTGTTTACCCATCTCAACGCCCCATTGATCAAAAGGATTGACGTCCCAAATGCTGGCCATAACATAGACTTTATGCTCGTATAGCGCAATCAACTCGCCTAAACTGTGCGGGGTCAGCTGATCGAGCAGTAAGGTCGTAGACGGCTGATTACCGCGATAATGCTTATATTTGTCCGCTGTACTCATGTCAGTTGCAGGGTTATCGGCAGTTACCTCTCCAATAGCGGCATTACCAAACGCTAATACTCGGCTTTGCGCCAAACAATTAGATAAGGACAGCTCATGCTGATGCTGCAGCGAGGTGTTTTGCGCCTCATCACTATAGTGGCGCACACAGGCAATAAAGTCGCAAGACACATGCTGCGTGCCCTGATGCAGCAATTGATAAAAAGCGTGCTGCGCATTGGAGCCGATCTCGCCCCATAGAATCGGACAAGTGTTATAGTCAATATGGCTACCGTCATGAGTCACCGACTTACCGTTACTCTCCATCTCCAGCTGAGTCAAATAACTGGGCAAATACTCAAGCCGACCATCGTAGGGCAGTACAGTATGCGCATGTATCTGTAAAAAGGTACTATTCCAAACCGCTAGCAGTCCTAGTAGCACCGGTAAGTTATCTTTAAATTCCGCCGTAGCAAAGTGCTGATCCATGCTATGGGCGCCAGCGAGTAACTCACGAAACTGCGACATACCAATACGAACGGCAATCGCTAGCCCAATCGCTGACCATAAGGAGAAGCGACCGCCAACCCACTCCCAGAGCTGCAACTGATGCTCAGGGTGAATGCCCCAAGCGGTCATCTTCGTACTATTAGCGGAGATACCGATAAAGTGCCGACGTAAGACACTGCCTTCGGTACCCGCACGCAGCTTGGCAGTGGCTAGCAGCCATGACAATGCGGTCTTGGCATTGGATAAAGTATCGACCGTACCAAAAGACTTAGAAGAGATGATAAATAAGGTGTTTTCAGGATTTAGGTGCTTGAGCAGGTTATCCAGCTGAGTGCCGTCCATGTTAGAGACGAAATGCACTTCGATGTCGGTATCTGCCCACTCATCAAGGGCGGTGGTCGCCATTAGTGGCCCCAGATCAGAACCACCGACGCCGATATTGACCACGTCAGTGATGGCTTGCCCAGAAAACCCACGCCAAGTACCATTGCGCACACGTTCGGACAGTCGCGCCACTCTTGCTAGACTATGATGCACATCGGCAACCACGTCTTGCGCGCCTACTTGTAGCTCGGCAGTCTCTGGCAGACGTAGCGCGGTATGTAAGGCGGCACGCTGCTCACTGGTATTGACCATCGCCCCTTGCAGCAGCGCTTGAATACGGGCAGACAACTCACAGCTATCGGCAAGGCTCAATAGGTTGGCTAATACGGTGTCATCGATACACTGCTTGCTATAGTCCATATATAGCGCACCCGCCTGGCGACTAAAGCGGGTGGTACGCTCATCGTCCTGCGCAAACAGCTGCGCCAGCGACCACGGCTGCGCCGCCAGTGTTTGCAACCGCTGCCAGTACTCAGAGTGGCGAGCGCTGTGATAGGTGTTATTGTGCATAACGTTAATCCACTTTGAAATAAATACAGTGCTATTGGAATAAACTTTATCTTGTACTGATCACTCCGCTATCAACTGTCTAAGGTTATTGGCGTAGGCTGGGTTTTTAACCCAGCTTTGAGACTTTACAAAATTAAAATGCTGGGTTAAAAACCCAGCCTACAATAGTTCTACTCACTATTTTCACCACTCGCTAACTGCTGCTCGGCAAAGTAGATAAATGCCTGCATATACGAGCGCATATCGCCGGCATCATAGCTATCGCCGCGCATGGTGGTCACATTGACGCCATATTCGCTAATCAAGGCATCAATAGCATCGGTCAGCTGAATCTCACCGCCGACTGAGGCTTTGGTATTGGCCAGATAGTCAAAGATGTGATTGCTAAACACGTAGCGACCCACTACTGCTAAGCGTGAAGGTGCCTCTGCTAAACTGGGCTTTTCTACAAAGCCCGCCACTTTAAAGCTGGTATTCACATTTTCGTTGCTATTGCTGCCACTGTCACCGTTAGACGCTTCATGCAATTGGGCGATGCCATATTTATGCACGTCACTATCCGCCACTGTCTCTACCAATATCTGCGAATGACCATCATTGGCAAATTTATCAATCATAAAGGCCAAGTTATCCGTTGCCATATCTGTGGTATATGGATCTAATACCACATCTGGTAGCATTACCGCAAAGTCATTCGCGCCGATGATAGGACGCGCTGCCAATACCGCATGTCCCAGTCCTAATGGCTTGCCCTGACGGATCATCGATACCGTCACATCCTCTGGTAGCCAGTTGAGACTATCTGCGAGCTCATCTTTACCTTTCGCTCTAAGCTGATTATCGAGCTCAGCATTGATATCGAAGTAGTTTTCAATCGCGCCTTTTTGTGCATGGCCGACCAGTACAATGTGCTTGATACCAGCAGCGATCGCTTCTGCTACCACATAATGGATGGCGGGGCGATTGCCCAGTGGCAGCAGCTCTTTGGGCACGGATTTTGACAGTGGCAGCATACGGGTACCAAAGCCTGCGACGGGGATAACGGCGTGGGTGATGTTTTTCATACCTCAAAAATCCTATTGGCTTAATATTTATCGTTAGTATTTAATAAAGAGCTTTATCTAGAGTTCACATCAAAGCTTACTCAATACTGTATGTGTGGCCAAGCTTTCTTTTAAGCTCAGCATATCTACTTGAATGCTATCTGGTATTCCAGAAAACAAAGTTTGTGTCGCCTTTGCTTGTTGCTGAATGCTAGGCATAACTAAGCGAGATTTTTGATAGAGTGTGTCTATATGCCATAGTCGCCATGCTTCCCAATAGTCTAAACGAGCCAACGCTGCTGTACGATTATAGATACCGAATTGCTCTGAGGTCATTAGGGAGTTGGGACGATGACTGGCGATGGTCAACGGTTTTTTGACGACTATTATTTTATCACTGCCAAAGACTAACTTTAAACGCTCAAAAAACTCACTATCCGCCCCAGTACGCACGATGTGCCATAAACCAATCTCTTTTTTTACTTTTGCTAATCGAAACAGTGGCGATGCGGGGTTTTGGCGCATGAAAGGGTATAATTGACGAATATAATACTGACCATCATGATCTAATCGCAACCAATGTGATGTCGTCGCAATGATACTAGCGTCTTCTATCAGGGGCTGCACTTGCTCTGCTATTTTTTGTGGATGCGCCCAATCGTCAGAATCCTGACAGGTCAAAAATTCACCTGTCGCATACTGTGCACCGATACTTTTGGCAGCAAAGGTTCCTACATTTTTTGGTAATGCAATGACCGTTAAACCTTTATAGCGACTGTTCAAAGACCTTAAACGCAGTAAGGTATCATCAGTACTGGCATCATCGACTACTATTACTTCTAAGTTACGCCACGTCTGCATCAGCAAACTATGAATACAGCTCTCAATTGTCTCTCTAGCATTATAGGTAGTAACGATAACGGTCACTTTGTGCTGCTGATTATGACCTTGAGACTTTGTCTGCTCGTTCAGCTCTTCTACTGCGTTTAGATTGGTCACCGTGAATTGCTGCTGCTCATCAGACAGCTCTATTTGATGCAGCTGATGGCGAGTAAATATTTGATTTAAATTGACAAGCTTCGCCAATGGTGTATGGAGGGCGATATTACTGTAAAGACAGCTTTTATCTACATACTCAGCATCTACTGGATATGCCAAAAAATCACTTAAATAATGATCAATATAAGTACTTAGTGGGTCATGCTGCTGTAAAAGCGCAATATATAGACCTTGATAATAGGCGCTATCTAACGTACCTGACTTTTTTTTCTGCGCTTTCAAAAAATTAAATATCACTTCAGGGTAAAGTGATATCGTCTCTTTAATGAATTCATGATGGAATTGACGATATCGTTTATGATACAAGATATTTTCTATATGGCTTTTGGCTTTCTCATCCGTTAAGTTTTTACGCTTAATAGTGGCAATAGTAGATACCACTGTATGACGCGGTGTCTTTACTGATAACCATGACGAATATTTTAAAACAGTACGATACAAGCCTAAACGTGCTGCATACCAACGCCGCTTAGCAGTGATATAGCGCTGCCTAGGCTTTAACGCTGCTAAAGCCTGAGTAAACTGTCTGTTTCTAATATATGAAAAGTATTTCAAATAAAGGCCTAATTAATAATCTGAGCCTGACAAGTCTCTGGTATATATTTTGTCCAAACTGTCTTCTAGCTCCTTTGAGATACGGTTGGCAACGATCACGTCAGACTTAGTTTTAAACTCATTAAGATCGTTGATGACCTCACACGCTAAGAACTCATCATCATCACACTTAGGCTCATAGATAATGACCCTAGTACCCAGCTTTTTTAAATGCTTGATGATACCTTGAATCGCTGAAGCACGGAAGTTATCAGAGCCTGCTTTCATAATCAGGCGATAAATACCAACGACCTTTGGGTTACTCGATATGATGTCATTGGCAATAAATTCTTTACGGGTATTGTTTGACTGTACGACAGCTTTTATTAAATTCTGTGGTACATTCTTATAATTGGCCAATAGCTGCTGCGTGTCTTTTGGCAGACAATAACCGCCATAACCAAAGGAGGGATTATTATAAAAGTCACCAACTCGTGGGTCTAAACAAATCCCTTTGATAATCTGCTCTGTATTTAATCCGTGTACAAGGGCATATGTGTCTAACTCATTGAAATAGGAGACGCGAAGTGCCAGATACGTATTGGCAAACAGTTTGATCGCTTCAGCTTCGGCGCTATTGGTGAGTAATATATCAATATTTTCTTTGACCGCGCACTCAGCCACCATCTTAGCAAATACTTCTGCCCTCTCTGACTGCTCACCGACGATGATGCGTGAGGGGTATAGGTTGTCGTATAAGGCTTTGCCCTCGCGTAAAAACTCGGGAGCGAATAATAAGTTCTCGATACCAAGCTGCTTTTTAGTACGTTTGGTGAAGCCAACAGGGATGGTAGATTTGATGATGATCAGGGCATTGGGATTGACTGCCAATACGTCGTTGATAACTGCCTCGACACTACTGGTATCAAAACAGTTGGTATCTGTATCATAGTTGGTCGGGGTGGCTATCAGTATATAGTCCGCATCGGTATAAGCCTGTACTTTATCTGTGGTCGCTGTTAGGTATAGCTCCTTACGAGCTAGAAAGTTTTCTATTTCTTTGTCATCGATCGGTGACTGACGCTGATTGATTTTATTGATTTTATCTTGATCGATATCTAATGCAGTGACGGTATGCTGCTGTGCCAATAACACAGCATTTGATAGACCGACGTACCCTGTGCCTACGATGGTTATTTTCATTGGAAGCCTTGTGTGCTGTTTGATTGTATACGTTTAACTATTTTTAAACTTTATGCTCTACCATAACGATCTTCAAACCGTACAATGTCATCTTCACCCAAATATGAGCCAACTTGTACTTCTATCATCTCAAGATCTACTTTACCCGGATTTTCTAAACAATGCGTTGCCCCTAGTGGGATATACACAGACTCGTTTTCAGTTACTAATTTTTCGTGACCATCAATGATAACTTTTGCTGTTCCAGATACCACAATCCAATGCTCAGCGCGATGATGATGCATTTGCACAGACAGCTTTTCATCAGGTTTAACAGTTATACATTTCACCTGATAACGATGACCGTTATCAATAGAGTCGTATTTTCCCCAAGGGCGGTATACTTCCCGATGGGTGCTATATTCCTGACGCTTAGCAGATTTTAGCCGATTGACGATATTTTTGACGTCTTGTGATTTGTCTTTAGCAGCTACCATAACGGCATCTTTGGTTTGAACCACAATCATGTTATCGACGCCAACAGTAGCTACCAATCCTGTCTCAGCGAATATATAGTTATTATGGCTATCGACTGTCATAACATCGCCGACAATCACGTTATCGTCTTGATCTTTATCAGAAACATCCCATAAAGATGACCATGCCCCTACATCGCTCCAGCCTGCATCCATGGCAATCACGACAGCTTCAGTGGTTCTCTCCATAACCGCATAATCAATAGACTCAGCAGGACACTCAAAAAAGCTGTCTTTATCGATACGCATAAAGTCTAAATCAATATCAACGTTACTCATAGCTTTATGACAAGCGTCAAAGATATCTGGACGATGACACTTTAACTCATCCAAATAATTTTGAGCTTTAAAGGCAAACATACCGCTATTCCATAGATAGTTGCCACTATCAAGGTAAGCCTGTGCGGTCTCTAAATCAGGCTTTTCAACAAACTCTTGAACCTTAGATCCTGCTTCGCTATCTGTAGCATCATATTTGATATAACCATAACCAGTTTCGGGAGAATGCGGCACAATACCAAAAGTCACCAACTTATCTTGCTGCACATAAGACTTCGCTTGTGCTACTGCCATACGAAAAGCCTCTTCATCCAGTACAACATGATCAGCGGCTAGTATCAGCAGTTCAGCGTTGTCTTTGTACTTAGACGCATAAATTGCGGCTAAGGCAATGGCTGGGGCAGTATTTTTCCCCACTGGCTCAAGGATAATATTATGGTCTAAATGACCAATCTGGCGCAGCTGTTCAGCAACAATAAATCGATGCTCCTCATTACAGATAACCACTGGAGGTAGACAATCAAGACCTTGCAACCGTAAGATAGTCGCCTGCAACATGGTAGTATCGCCATATAGCTTTTGAAACTGCTTAGGAAATAGCTCACGTGACAATGGCCACAGGCGACTTCCCGTTCCCCCTGCCATGATTATCGGTAAAATCATAATATTATTCCTAAATCGATGTGAAAAAGTTTATAAGCGTTTAAAGTAAGCTTTGGTATTTTTATGCACATTATTATTATCAAGTAAATCGTTTATCTCAAACCAATCATATTTATGATGCTGATCCGCAGGAAGCATAACGAAATCCAGATCTATAGTCAGCTGATACCCTAAGACGATATAGTGCGTTGATACCTTGCTACCAAACACGCTATCTTCATAAAGATGCTCGTATACACCTAAAAAACTTGCATCATCTATTGAGATTTTTTCATTAAGCTCAGCATCTGTGAGTCGTTTAAACGCTTGATATAAACTTTCATTTTTACGTACCCGTCCACCCGGTACAAACCAATAGCCTTGAGCTGGACGATTATTTCTTTTGCCCAATAAAACACGCCCAAGTTTATCCTTGATAACCAAATCAATGGATACTAAAGGCGTGTTTTTGATGACAGTTTGAAATGTAGTATCACTTAACATAGTGGGCTTAATGCTTGTAGTTTGAGTATATAAGGTCTGTGAGTGCCAATTAGCTTAGCACTCTGTATAGAAGATCCAACTGCTCAGTTAAATCAATCTGATGATTGCCGACAAACAAACCATGTTTGTCTAAATATTCAGCATTGTCTACCTTTCCTGATACTTCGTAATCAAAATAATCTAGCACTTCTTTATTTTTTAAGAAGTTTCCGGTAACGATTGGACGGCACTCAATACCATTATCTACTAACTTCTTAACTACTTCTTTGCGAGTAATATTAGAATTCTGACGAATAATAAAAGAGAACCCAAACCAGCTACTGTTACCAATTTCTTTTTGAATCAGGAAATCCGGATGATTAGCGAATAAAGAAATGAAATATTCAGCATTTTTCCGGCGCTGCTCTATAAATTTTGGCAATTTTTTTAGTTGTTCTATCCCAATTGCGCCGCTCATCTCTAGTGGGCGAACGTTATAACCTGGTAGCACAAACTTAAATGACTCTTCAAATGGATCATCTGATTTAGTACCAGTAAGGCTATTCTCTTTGGGTAGGTTGCGCGTCCAACCATGAGCGCGAATACATAATAAAATATGATAAATTTCTTCATCATCTGTAACCACGCAGCCGCCTTCCATAGTGGCGATATGATGAGAAAAAAATGAGCTATAAGTTCCCATTAAGCCAAACGTACCAGCTTGCTGATCTTCAAAAGTCGCGCCCATAGATTCGCAATTGTCTTCTAATAAAACAATGTCTTTACCAGAAGTTAAAGATTTGATCTTCGCAAAATCATTAGGATTACCTAGTAAATTGACAGCCAATATCGCTCGGGTTTTATCAGTGATAGCAGCTTCAAGCTGGTCTAAGTCTATATTTAAAGTATCAAGATCGATATCTACAAATTTTACTTTTAAACCATATTGCTGTAGAGGAAAATAAGTTGTTGACCATGATACAGCTGGTACAATAATCTCATCCCCACGCTTTAAGGGATTGTCTTTTTTGAAAAACAGCGCCGCTATCATAAGTAGATTAGCTGTTGAACCCGAACTGGTCATAACTGCATATTTCGAACCAAAAAACGAAGCAAAGTCTTTTTCGTATTGCGCCACGTACTTATTCATAGAGTACATATCAGAATCTATAACACTTTGAATCGCCGCTAACTCTTTTTCGTCCCAAGTGCTACTTGCTAATGAATAGTTAGCCATTTAATTGCTCTCCAAATAATATTGATAAGTCTTTTTCAGCCCATCTTCGAGTGAGTACTTATGAGTCCAGCCAAACTCTTCTAGTTTTTCTGTACTGACTAACTTTTGCTTCATACCTACTGGTTTGGTTATATCGTGAACGAAACTTCCATTAAAGCCTATTACCTTTGCAATAGCGCTATAATACTCGTTGATACTAAAATCATGACCAAGACCAATATTTAACATATCAGGCATACGTTCAAAATTATCAATAGCATAAAAAACAGCATCTGCTAAATCTTCGGCGTACATGAACTCACGCCTTGCAGTACCATCACCCCATATTTGAACGTCTGTATCACTCTGAGTCTTAGCCTGATGTAGTTTATACAGTGCCGCTGGAATCATATGTGATTTGACCCCATCAAACTTATCGTACTTGCCATACAGATTGCATGGTATCAGCGTCTTATATTGCAATGCACCATCTGTCTCCTGTGAGCAGTAGTTGCAAAGCTTAGCCGTTACTATTTTGGCCAGCGCATATCCTTCATTGGTCGGCTCTAAAGTATTGGTCAAAATCTGCTCTTCACGAAGAGGATTGGGCGCTGACCGTGGATACATACATGAACTGCCTAAATTTAGCAGTTTCTTAATACCCGCTTCTTTAGCCGCCATAACTATATTTCTACCCATATCTAAGTTATCGACTAAGAACTTAATAGGGTTATTAATATTGGCCTGAATACCACCTACCGTACCCGCAGCATGGATGACAAAGTCTGGTTGATGTTTTTTGAGATACGCTTTAACTGACTCAAAATCAAGTAGGTTCAACTCATGACTACTAGGGTGTAAAATCTCGTCATCTCTATACAGTTGGGCATAATCTTGAATATTACGCCCAACCATTCCTGAGCCGCCCGTCAATAAAATCTTCATATCATTTACTCTTATTATTCTTGCGACATCGGAACATCATAGTTATGTTGCTTGAGTAATGCATGACGTTTGGCAGCTTTTAGGTCTTCTTGTACCATTTCTGCACACATTTCTTGTACGGTAATCTCTGGGGTCCAGCCAAGCTTTTTCTTAGCTTTACTTGGATCACCAAGCAAGGTCTCTACTTCAGCGGGGCGGAAGTATCTTGGATCAATCCTCAGAATTACATCACCTACATTAACGGCTGGTGCATGATCACCTGTGATTTCAGTGACGATACCAACTTCATCGACGCCTTCACCTTCAAACCTCAAGATGATACCAAGTTCAGCTGCTGACCAGTTAATAAACTCTCTTACGCTATGCTGCACACCCGTTGCAATGACGAAGTCTTCTGCAACGTCTTGCTGTAGCATCATCCACTGCATGCGTACGTAGTCTTTGGCATGTCCCCAGTCACGTAAGGCGTCAATATTACCCATATATAGGCAGCTATCTAGACCTTGAGCGATATTGGCCAGTCCACGAGTAATCTTGCGAGTGACAAAAGTCTCACCGCGACGTGGAGATTCATGGTTGAACAAAATACCATTACAAGCGTACATACCATAAGCTTCACGATAATTCACAGTGATCCAGTAGGCATAAATTTTCGCCACTGCATATGGAGATCGTGGGTGAAACGGTGTTGTCTCACTTTGAGGTACTTCTTGTACTAAACCATATAGCTCAGAGGTACTGGCTTGATAGAATTTAGTCTTTTTCTCTAATCCCAAAAAGCGAATGGCCTCTAGTAAGCGCAATGTACCCATGCCATCTACGTCTGCTGTGTATTCAGGCGCTTCAAAGCTGACTGCTACATGACTCTGTGCTCCAAGGTTATAAACCTCATCCGGCTGTATCTCAGATAAGATACGAGTTAAGTTAGAGCTGTCAGTGAGATCGCCATAATGTAGATGAAAGTTTTTATTCTGCTCATGAGGATCTTGGAAAATATGATCTACTCGTTGGGTGTTAAAAGATGAGGCACGGCGCTTAATACCATGCACTTCATAGCCTTTTTCCAATAAAAACTCAGCTAAATAACTGCCATCTTGACCGGTTACACCGGTAATTAATGCTTTTTTCATCATTATACCCTTGATAAACAATCTAGAATTTTAAGATATACTTTCTAATTTCTCATAAATTAATATTGTGCTTATAGAATTCTGACTTTTTCTAGCTATAGTCTCGTAATAATTAACATCAATATTATTTTTCAAAGAAATATCATTAATAAGTAAGATCAAGGCAGATACTATACTACCTTCATCAGCTGCGTTTTTAAAATCACTAATGAATGGGGTTAAAGGAGTGGTATGCTTCCAATTAATAATTTTAGATATGTCAACTATCTCTTGCAACCTATTTTCTTTTAATTGACTTTCAAGATAAAGATCAGCCTTCGCAACTTTATCGTCTTTAATATATAAGGATGATAAAAACAACTTGTAATAAATATTTTCATAGTCCAATTTAATACAATGATTTAAATATGAAATTTTATCTTTTATAGGAATATGGTTCTGATATTTTTCAACAAACTGTATAATAGAAAAAGACTTCAAAAAAGGATGTATTTTATGAGCACACATGAAGTTATCATTACTATAATAAAAATCCTTAAATGCCTTAAGTTTAGAATTAATATCAGGAAAACTATCATAGCCATTACTGATTTCTACACCACCTATCAATCCTGACAAAATAGCAAAGCCAGAATGACCTGCAATAACTCTTTGACATCTAGCCATTAGAGTGATATCAAATAAAGCAACCTGAGAGTCATTATATGACTCTTCGATCAAATTTTTAGAATACACTACAGAATATTTTTCAGCTAAATAGTTGCATAGACTATCATCTTGGCCAAAGACAATAATAGCGAAACCTTCCTTAGTAAGATTAATTATTATATTTTCCAGAAGAAAAAATGGTAATACTTTTGTGTAAAATATAGGCTCCATCCTAGATCGACCAAAAACTATATCTCCTGCTCGAATATGTATACCAATAACTTTATCAGGCAATGGAGTCTTTATAGCATTAAATTTTGCTGATAACATTTCATCGCTAAACCCAATGCTATTAAATGCATTATTGTAGTCTATACTAGGAAAGTTATAATATGGAAAAGGTAAGATTTCTGATATTTTGCCATGCTGTACTAGAAATTTTGTATCAGTTTTATCTTCACTTTGTTGTACAGATAATACTTTTGGAAGTGGTAACGGGCTCATCTCTGTTATTTTTTCAATTGACACGATATGTTTTTTCTTAAAATCATTATTGAAGATAAAGTTTTGATTACTAATAGCATGAAAGTCGTTATCCATATCTTCCCATGAAAATAAGAACTCATTATTTTTTCTTTTCGCTAAAACCATAGCATTCAAAATGGCTCTTAATCTTTCACCCATTCCATCTGTCCTATTAGCTAAAAATAATTTTTTATCTATACTACTTAACGGGTCTTTAGCAAGAAACCTTATGTTAGACAAATGTAAATATGAATTTCCTAATAATTCTATCTTTAGTTTTTTTAATAGAAAACCATCTTTTAGAGATAGTATCAGTGGACAGCCTTTATCTTCATTACCAAAAAATAACGTACCTGTATGCAATAGCACTTCATTATCTAAATTATCATAAGCTAAAACTCTTAAAGTAGAAGCTATTTCATCAAAAGGTTTTTTCTTTCTATTGTTAATGATAACATGCTTTATATAAGTCGATGTTTCAAAATGAATTTGCCACCATGGGTTATTTTCTACATCCGTATGAAATGCAAAATCCTTAAACTCCTTTCCACTAATAGCTTGTTGAGCATCATTTTCATTAGACCATTTAGAATAAGAACTTTGGCTTGCAATACCAGTGCTTCCTACATCTATAAGATCTTGAGACAAAAAAAAGTCTCTGAATATATCTCTTTGCATTTATAAACTCCTTATCGAGAAGATTCTGAATTTCAAGAAGCTTATTAACTAAGTAGCTAAGTATATAGAATTTCAACTCAGCTAGCTACTTCTTCTAAAATAGAAATATGCTTTAATTATCCGTCTCAAATAGCGCATTAAAACCGTCCCAATTCAGTTTTTTGACATTATCAATACACTCTTTACCGATAGAATCAATTTGGTTCTCTTTATGTATTCTATATAACATGTTGATCTTTTTAACTATTGTCTGTTCTGATAAATCTTCCAGAAGAAGATCAACACTAACATCTTTAGTAAGATCTTTTGTCATATTTGTAGTTGGTAAAAGGCAAGGTACACCAAACCCCATTGATAAAATAGCAGATCCAGAGGTTAAAATCTTCTTATAAGGAAATACAGAGATATCTGATACATTATATATTTTTTGTATTTCTTCATTTTCTAGAAACTCATCCATAAGAATAATCTTATCACTCTCTATAACTTTATTCTTGAAAATTTGATTTTCTTTATCAATACGGCCTGCTAATATTAAGAAGGTATTACTATTAGTCTCACTAAACTTCTTGAAAGAAGATATGAGCAATTCAATACCTTTATATGGTTTAATCTGACCAGTAAAGCAGATTACAAAAGAATCGTTCGGTATGCCTAACATTTCTCTAGATTCCTCTTTACTTAAATAATTAGGGTAAAAAGGTATAAAGCTTCCATGTTCAATTACTCTTATCTTACTATACAAACTATCGTCTAAATAAATTAACTGATAAAAATCTTTTTCGTTATGTAGGTGTATTCTATAACTCAATTCACCTATTTTCTTTCTATAATAATTCTCAATCTCTATAAATTTTGAATCGTGTTCTGATTCGTTATGTATAGTCCAAACAATTCTGCCTCCTAAATCAGAAAATATATGCAATTTTTTTAAGAAACTCTCAAAAAGTTTAATAATATTTTCTTTACTATCTTTTTTCAAATCAGCAATTTTGTTCAACCAGTGTAGATGAAAATAAACTTCTTTTCCGTTATCCTTTAGAGATTTTATTGCGGAATCTATATCTCCAGATAAGACGTATTTATCTTTTAATAAACTAGAGTACATGAACTTTTGATAAGGATTACTAGTTGTATAGTCTGGCCAAAAAAATATGCGGGTTTGTGGATTATTTAAATAATAGTAATTTATAGTTCTCTTTGATTGATCACCAACAAAGTGACTACCAAAATAATGTTCTAGACCTTGTCTCATAAGACTCATTTTTTGAACTTTAAGTGTATTTTCAGTTTGCTTATCAACATTTACAATTGAAGTATTACTACCATGCCATCTTCTTTGATAGAGAACTTTATCATAATGGTAACATTCAGTTATCTCTGATATTTTCAAGAAAATATCATAATCAACTGCATTTTCAATATCTTCTCTAAAACCTTCAGTGCGGTGCCATATTTGTGAACGGAACATTCTTAAATGATGTATTATAGAGGTCATCATCATTTTTTCTCTAGAGAATATCGGGAAGTTATATTCGTCCTTTATATAGTTTCCAGTACTATCGATTCTTTCAGCAGATGAATAAACGCAACCAACCTTGCGGTTATTATCTAAATACTCTACGAGTTCAGCTATAGCTGTTGGTTTTAATTTATCATCGGAGTCCAGTTGTGCTATATAAATGCCAGAACACATATTGATTGCTTTATTTGAAGCATAACCAATACCTCCATTAGGCCCAAAAATCACTTTAACTTTAGAGTTTTTACTATATTTATCTGTTAGTACTTTTTTTGTCTCGTCTGTTGAACCATCATCATAAACACAAACTTCTAAATCCTGAAAGGTCTGTTCCAGAGCTGAATTGATAGCTTGAACAATATATTCAGCATTATTATAAGATGGAATATAAATTGATACTTTAGGCAGAACATTTTTTTTACTGTATGTCTTTCTGTACCAATGCGCTGCACAGTAGTCTTCAAATGCTTCGGTCCCTTTAATGCTATTAACATCATTGGCAGAATAGACTCCTAATGCGGGAATGAAATACTTTCCACTTAAATACAGTCTATAAGCTAAATTTTTAAAAGATATTGCTCCATCAAATATATTTGGATAAAATCCTCCAATAGACTCGAACTGTTCACGAGTCAAAGTCAGATTAGAAAAACCTACTTTTCTGAATGGATAGAGTTCTTTTTCCCAAGATGATTTACTATCAATATTAAGTGTTATTTCTTCTTTTTCTATATTTTTATCATATTCTAAAGCAAAGACTGTGAGGTCAGTAAAATTATAGTACTTAACTATCCTCTCAAGCATAAACCTTGATATTTTAAAACTTGAGATTTCTGGGAAAAAACAGATTATGTCGTATTGTATACTTTCTATAATACTATTAAGCTGATCTAGAGGTTTTAAAAAATTATAGTTATATACTAAAAGCTCACCAAAACTTCTGACAACTCCATTAGAAATATCAATTATAAGTAGCTCATGTTCAAAATAATCATTTTTTTGTGCATTAACAATCTTTAATAATTGCTCTAATTCCTTGGTATTTTTCACAAACTTCACTATTAGAAGTTTTTTTCTTATTAATTTATAATTGTTCGATAAATACTCTATGCTAGAACTAATATACTCATATTGGTTAATATTTCCTATTATCTTATTTAGTTGCAGATCAAAGTTATATCCCGATGGGTATTTCCTATCTTTACTTATCCTTCTGATAGGGGTTATTACTTTTTTCTTATGGCTATCTATTACCTGATAAACATCAAGTGGCGTACTAATGTAAGGCGCTTTGTTTACTAATATCTCCTTCAATACATCTAACTGCTTTTCAACTAAATCCTCATTTAAAGAACCATTTAGAAAGCTAGTTTTAAACACTTTATAGGCTTCATTATAATCCCCCATCTTTATATCACATAAAAAAACATTAAACCTAATCCAAAATGCACGAGGGTTAGAACTTAAAAACTTCAAATAAAATGCTTTGGCTTTTTTATAATCTTTAAGAAAATAAGAATCATTAGCTTTTTTTAATTCATTCATTTTTTTTACCTAGTAATTTAATTTTAATTACGATACTGAAATATATCTCATGTATTTAATTTAATTTGAATTAATTGTATTATATTTCAACTTTTCTTATTAATCCTATAAAAACTTATTATCTGTTGACTTAAATCTCTTGGTAACCGATATATTCTTTTGGGTGAATTTAAGCTATCAACTAATACTTTACCTACTCTATAAGACAGATGTTCTTTTACTCTCTCAGCTTCTTCCCAATCCTCGTATACATCAATATTAGGTAAGTTTTTTAGATCTAACTTAGTTTTGTGAAAATCATTATATTCCTTAAATAAAATCAAAGGTAATTTAACAATACCTATAGGATTTTTAGCTTTGACTATTTTATTTCCTATTCTATACGGTAAATCTTTTTTTACTCTATCCGCTGCACCATATTGGCTTTCTCTTTCTACTTTATCTTCTATAGTATTAGCATTACTTATACTACTTTCGCTTTTTAAAACTTTATTTTCAGTATGTTTTCTTGTTAATAGTTCTTGTAATTGATGCACTTGAGTTATTAGTAAAGTATTTTCTTTTACTAATAACTCATACTCAACTTTCATATTATCTTTAGTAGAGTATTTATTTTCTATATTATTCAAATCTAAGCAATAGTTCCTAAACAACTGGTATTTACCTTTTTCCTGCTTACCTGAATCTATTTTCTTCAACTCTTCTTCAAATATTTGCTTCTTCGTTAAATAGTATATACTTTCTTTTTGTTTACTTAATTCTTTTGAAATAGTGATCAATCTAGAAAGCTCAGCCTGCTTAGTTCTATAGATTGGCTCACTGCTTTTTATAGCCGCTTTATTCAGTAGTGTATTAAACAGCTTGATTACTTCTGGATATTTTTTTAGGATTTCATTATTGATATAATCTATCGCTGCACCACTTTGGTTAACAGCATCAGTATCATTATTTGAGGTTGGATCTGTAGCATCTTTAAATACTTGCCAATGCTTTTTTAAATATAAATCACTAGAAATAGACTCAACTTGCTTTCCTAGATTGCTAATGTTATCAACTGCACAGCTGCCTTCGATAAGTATGGCTTTATCTTCATGAGCCTCAAGTGTTTCAAGCATTTTTTGATGGTACTCTACCCATTCAGACATAACTTGATCGATGGTGTCTACCGTTATATCTGCGCTTATTGATTCACCTAACAGATAACTTGGATGATCAAATACCAATATAAACCTTGCTTCCGACTCTAACTGCTGCCAAAGATCCATAGCGAACAGGTTTTTTTCAGCCGACCAGCCCCAGTTTTTAATATCTAAATTGGACAATAGCAGATCAACCATCACATTATCAGCCAACTTATTATGAGCGGCTAATATTCCTGCACGAGACACTATCTGATACAACTTATCTGCCACTTGCTGTGCGGTCATATTATGAGTATAACTATCAAATGGCTGACCCAATCCACGCTCATACAGTTTTTGCATAATGACATCTGAGTAAGATGAACAATGTCCAGCTTGAATAAGAATACTCATAAGACCCTCTTTATAAACAGTTAAATTAAGAAATTACAAATAATATATCTTAGACTATGCATACCCATTAGGATTCTTGCTCTGCCAACGCCAGGTATCTTGGCACATCTCAGTGATAGACAGCTTGGCTTCCCAGCCTAATAACTCTTTGGCTTTATCCGCACTGGCATAGCAACTGGCAATATCCCCTGCACGGCGGGCAGCGAATTGATAAGGAATAGGCTGTTTAGAAACTTTGGTAAACGCTGCAACCAAATCTAATACCGAGGTGCCTTTACCCGTTCCTAGATTAATAGGTAAAAAACCGACTGAGCCAGCTGCATCCGAGCTGCTGTTTGAGCTGGCGTGTTGCTGTAAATAATTCAGTGCGGCCACATGACCTTGCGCCAGATCAGTCACATGGATAAAGTCACGCACGCCTGTGCCATCAACCGTTGGATAGTCATCGCCAAAGATACTCAATCGCTCAAGCTTGCCAACGGCAACTTGTGAGATATAAGGCATCAAATTATTAGGGATGTCGTTTGGGTCTTCACCGATCTGACCGGAGGGATGCGCGCCAACAGGGTTAAAGTATCTTAGGCTGATTAAGTTGAGACTAGGATAAGCGGTCGCTAAGTCTTCTAGCATATGCTCAATCATCAGCTTGCTTTGACCATAAGGATTGGTACACGAGCGCGGGGCTGTCTCATCAATCGGTAGGGTCTTAGGATCGCCATAGACAGTGGCTGAAGAGGAAAATATCAGATTATCGACTTGATGCGCCATCATGACCTCTAGCAAGGTAATGCTACCACTGACATTATTGTCATAATACATCAGCGGTTTGGCAACCGACTCGCCAACGGCTTTGAGTCCTGCAAAATGGATGACGCCAAAGAACTTATGCTCATCAAACACCTGATTCAGGCGCTTTTTATCACGGATATCGCCTTGAATAAAGTCAATAGGGCGATCAATCAAAGCGGAGACGCGGTTGATAGCCTCTACACTACTGTTGGATAAATTGTCATAGACCACCATCTCGTAGCCTGCCTCGTGTAGCGCAATACAGGTATGCGAGCCAATATAACCCGCGCCACCTGTAACTAAAACTTTGTTTTTCATGATGTTCTTAATGACATAAAAAAGACACCCCATTGTAGGGGTGTCTTCAGCATTTTTCAATACTGATTAAGGGTTTATTTAGCAAACTTCTGTTTTTATCTAACAGCGTCAGTGATTACCAGCCCGTCACTTCTTTTAGCTTCTCGCCGATTTTTGACGGATCGCGCGTGTAAGCGATGCCCGCATCTTCAAAGGCTTTGAATTTCTCTTCAGCTGTACCTTGACCGCCTGAGATGATCGCGCCAGCGTGGCCCATACGCTTACCAGCAGGAGCCGTAACGCCAGCGATATAGCCAACAACAGGCTTAGTAACATTGTCTTTGATATAAGCAGCGGCTTCTTCTTCAGCCGTACCACCGATCTCACCGATCAGTACGATAGCTTCGGTTTGTGGATCATCTTGAAACAGTTTTAGTGCATCGATCTGGTTCATACCAGGGATAGGGTCTCCGCCGATACCGATACACGTTGACTGACCGAAGCCAAGCTTAGTGGTTTGTGCGACCGCTTCATAAGTTAGCGTACCAGAGCGTGAAATGATGCCTACTTTACCCGGCAAGTGGATATGACCTGGCATGATGCCGATTTTGCATTCACCTGGAGTGATGACGCCTGGGCAGTTAGGACCGACCATACGTACATCGCCTGCTTCTTCGATGTAGCGCTTCGCTTTTAGCATATCGATAGTCGGCACGCCTTCAGTGATGACGATAATTAGCTTGACGCCGGCATCGACCGCTTCAACGATAGAATCGAGTACAAATGGCGCTGGCACATAGATGACTGAAGCGTCTGCTTGCGTCTCGCTCATCGCTTCCGCCATAGTGTTGAATACTGGCAGACCTAAATGCGTTTGCCCGCCTTTACCTGGCGTCACACCGCCAACGACCTTAGTGCCGTATTCAATCGCTTGCTCAGAGTGGAAAGTACCGTTTTTACCAGTGAAGCCTTGTACCAATACTTTGGTATCTTTATCAATTAATACACTCATTATTTTTCCTTATATTCGGTTGTCTTATAGCTGTTTGTAATAGAGGCTTGCTCGCTTAAATGGGCAAGCAAGCGGCAACTATTACAGCTGAACTCTACTGTTAACTCCTATTAATGACAGATTAGGCTTGCACAGCATCGACGATTTTTTGCGCAGCGCCTGCTAAGCCTTGAGCGGAGATGATTTTGACATCGGACTGCTCTAGGAGCTCGATACCTTTCTCAGCGTTGTTACCCTCTAAGCGCACAACAACAGGTACTTGTACATCGACTTCTTTAACCGCGGCGATGATAGCTTCTGCGATCATGTCACAGCGCACGATACCGCCGAAGATATTGATCAACACACCCTCAACACTGCTGTCTTCTAGAATGATTTTGAACGCTTCAACCACGCGATCTTTGGTTGCGCCGCCGCCTACGTCTAAAAAGTTAGCAGGCTTGCCGCCATATAGTTTAATGATATCCATCGTCGCCATGGCAAGACCAGCGCCGTTGACCATACAACCGATGTTACCTTCTAGCGCCACATAGTTTAGATCGAACTCAGCCGCTTTTAACTCACGCTCGTTTTCTTGCGTTTTATCTTGTAGCGCGGCGATTTTTGGTAGGCGGAATAGAGCATTTGAATCGATACCAATTTTACCGTCGACGCAAACGATCTCGCCATTTTCGCGTACTGCTAATGGGTTAACTTCAAGTAAAGCAAAGTCGTTATCGACAAAGGCATGATAAGCGCCAGTCATAGTTTTCACAAACTGATTGATCTGCTTGCCTTCTAGACCTAGCTGGAATGCCACGTCGCGCGCTTGATATGGCATTAAACCAACTAATGGATCAACGGTGACTTTGAAGATTTTTTCTGGGGTCTCGTTAGCAACTTCTTCAATATCGACACCGCCTTCGGTTGAAGCCATAAAGGTCACACGGCGGGTAGAACGATCGACAACTGCGCCTAAATATAGCTCAGTCTGTACCGGATACATATCTTCTGCAACTAAGACGAAGTTGACCGGTTGGCCGTCAGCGTCAGTCTGAAAAGTCACTAAGTTAGTGCCAATCAGTTCATCAGCAACTTGCTTGGCTTCTTCACGCGTTTTGACGAGCTTGACGCCGCCAGCTTTACCGCGGCCACCCGCATGAACCTGCGCTTTAATAACCGCGATGTCCGTTGGCGTCTTATCAAAAGCGGCTGCAGCTTCGTCACCGCTATGAGCGATGATACCTTCTTGGATGGGCAGGCCGTAACTTTTTAATAGCTCTTTGGCTTGATACTCGTGTAAATTCATTGATTGTATCCTTTATTTTTTTCAATTGAAAAGGTGATAATAAATAGTCGAGTAAACGCGCTACGATGTGACTGATAGCGTGCTTAGTTTTAGCGCTAGCCGTACTAATAAATACCGCTAGCGACTTATGCGCTTAGATTTGTCCGAATAACAGCGCGTTAGCGTGCCGACTTGCCAGCTATTGGCGCTTTAATTGCCATCTTCTCTAGGATTAAGTGATGACCGACTAAGGACAAACCTGCACTGTTACTATTTACGTTTTTTACGCTGAATGGCGTGAATAGCACGGCCATCAGCAGATAAGGCGGCTTCATGCACTGCTTCTGAAATCGTTGGATGGGCAAACGTCATCAGCTGCAGATCTTCGATACTAGAGACAAACTCCATCGCGATCATGCCTTGATGAACGATGTCGCCAGCGCCGGCAGAGATAGCATGCATGCCTAATAGGCGATCGGTCTTAGCATCAGCAACCACTTTAATCGAGCCTTGCGCTTCGCTTTGTGCAAGAGCACGACCGTTAGCGGCTAGATTGAATGAGCCAGTTTTGACCTCGTAGCCAGCATCAGCGGCTTCTTTTTCAGTCATACCGACCCAAGCGATTTCTGGATGAGTATAGATGACGTTGATGATAGTGTCGTAGTTGACTTGCGCTTTTTCGCCATGGATGCGCTCAACCGCCATCATACCCTCTTCCATCGCTTTGTGCGCCAGCATCGGACCGCGTACTAGATCGCCAATAGCATAGACGCCATCTAGATTAGTTTTGCACTGATCATCGACATCGATTAAACCGCGTTCAGTGAGCGTCACACCGCTATCATCGCCAAGTAGCTTTTCAGCATAAGCACGGCGACCGACACAAACGATCAATTTGTCGAAGCTTTCATCTGATGCTTCGCCTTTGTTTTCACTAGTGACGACGACTTGGCCATCTTTGACTTCAGCATTGGTCACTTTGGTATCGACGCGGATGTCCAAGCCTTGTTTTTTGAACATTTTGCGCGCTTCTTTAGCGATATCTTTATCCGCAGCGGCTAAGAATTCAGGTAGTGCTTCATAAACCACGACTTCAGAGCCAAGGCGACGCCATACTGAGCCGAGCTCAAGGCCGATGACGCCAGCGCCAATCACGCCTAAACGCTTTGGCGTTTCAGTGAAGTCAAGCGCGCCAGTCGAGTCAACGATATGTTCGTGATCTACTTTGGCAACAGGGATATCAATAGGCACAGAGCCTGAGGCTAAGATGACGTTCTTCGCGGTGATCGTGCTTTCAGCGTCGTCCTCTAGAGCGACGAACTTGACTTTTTTGTCAGCGCCTTTACCGTCGACTAGCGTGCCCCAGCCTTGTAGCCAGTCGACGCCATTGCCTTTTAATAGTGCCGCGACACCGCCAGTTAACTGCTTGACGATACCTTCTTTACGCTCAATCATCTTCTCAACGTTGATGCCGACATCGCCGGTACTGATACCATGCTCATCAAGATCATGCTTAGTGGCTTCATAACGATGTGAGGTATCAAGCAGTGCCTTTGAAGGGATACAGCCAACGTTCAAGCAAGTACCGCCTAGCGCCGGCTCGCCTTTATAGACGCGCTTTTCGATACAAGCGACGCTCATGCCCAATTGTCCGGCACGAATAGCCGCTTCGTAACCACCAGGTCCACCGCCGATAACGACTAGATCATAATTATCTTTCATAGTAGTTTCCTAATATTTCTATAATAAAATTTAGTTTGGCTCTATGCTGTTGACGCTATTCTCGCTTGTAGAGCTACTTATTTTAATTGATTCATAATGCATCAAACTCAAGATATATAGTTAATATACTATCTTGGCCGGATGGTTCATCTAAAATGAATAGCGAGAGTTGTCAGGTGAAGTTTATTGTTTTAAAAAATAGACAAGACAGAACGCTTATTAGCATAAAGGTAAAAAGCTTGTATTAGCGATTGCCAATACAAGCTTAGAAGCTTATAAGTCTAATAACAGCATGGTTGGGTCTTCAACGAGATCCTTGAGAGTGACCAAGAACTGTACGGCTTCTTTACCATCGATCATGCGGTGATCATAAGATAGCGCTAGGTACATCATTGGTAAAATCTCAACCTTACCATCAACAGCCATAGGACGATCGTTGATCGCATGCATTCCTAAGATAGCGGTTTGTGGTGGGTTCAAGATAGGCGTTGACATCAGCGAGCCAAAGACGCCGCCGTTAGAGATAGTGAAAGTACCGCCTGTCATTTCATCAAGACCAAGCTTACCGTTTTGCGCTTTACCGCCAAGCTCACGGATTTTGCTTTCGACATCCGCCATGCTCATCTGATCGGTATCACGTAGTACGGGTACCACTAAGCCGCGATCTGATGATACAGCAACACCGATATCATAAAAACCATGATAGACGATATCATCGCCATCAAGTGAGGCGTTAACCGCTGGGAAACGTTTCAATGCTTCAGTCGCTGCTTTAACGAATAATGACATAAAGCCAAGACGCACACCATGACGCTTTTCAAACTGATCTTTGTACTTTGTACGCATATCCATCAGCGGCTTCATGTTGACTTCGTTAAACGTGGTCAGCATCGCCGTTTCTTGGGTCGCTGACAATAGACGTTCAGCAACACGCTTACGCAGACGAGTCATCGGCACGCGTTTTTCGCTACGCTCGCCAGTAGATTCAGCGACTGGCGTACCCTTGTCGTTTTTGATACTGCTATCGGCTTTGAGTTTAGGGCTAGCCATATCTGATTTGGTAACGCGGCCATCACGACCACTGCCTTCAACATTCTTTGGATCAACGCCAGACTCTTTAGCCGCTTTACGGACTGCTGGGCTTTGATCTTTATGATCGTTTTCTTTCTTATCCGTCGCTTGTACTGGCTCGCCGCCGTCGGCTGCTTGTTTTTTCTGTACAGGGGCAGCAGGCTGGTTTGGATCGACGGCTGGAGCTTCCGCGTCCTCATCAGCGCTGTCATCACTACCACTATCGGTACTACCGCTAGCGCCAGCTTCAAACTCAGCGATCAGATCATCTGACTCAACCGTATCATCGACTTGCTTAACGATTTTGGTGACAACACCATCATCCGGGGCAACCACTTCTAATACAACTTTATCGGTTTCGATCTCTGCTAAAATATCATCACGGTTGACTTGTTGACCTTCAGTAACGTGCCACTCAACAATCGTGCCATCGGCTACCGATTCTGGAAACACGGGGGCTTTAATCTCAGCCATCGATATACTCCTTAGATTGGGATAAATACTATTTATTATGAAATTGCGGTAGGCAGTCAGATTATTTATTTAAGTACTTTGTTTCAATACTTCTCTTAAATGAATAATACACTGACTGCTACCACCTGTTTATTCGATCTTTTTCAAGCTAATACTTTCAAAAATTATTTTGTCAGTTGTGACACCTCTACACCTAAGCCGCCTGCAATTAAGTCTTGCTGCTGACTAGCATGTAATTTTGGCGATCCGGTAGCTGGTGCGGCACTTGCTGGACGCGCAACAGGCTCCATCACTTTCGCTTTGGTTGGGTGCGGTACGACAATACGGAACATATGCGGCGCTAGATAATACCAAGCCCCTTGGTTCAAAGGCTCTTCTTGCGTCCAAACGATCTCTTTTAGATTGCTGTATTTATCAAATTCAGCAATCAAGCGCTCTTCTGGCAGCGGGTACAGCTGCTCAATACGCACAATCGCCACATGATCTAAACCCAATTCGCGGCGCTGCTCAAGTAAGTCATAATAGACTTTACCGCCGCAAAGTACTAAGCGAGTAATCTTGTCCGCGTTTTGCTCATCGATCTCAGGGAGCACGGTCTCGAACTTGTGACCACTAGATAAATCTTCTAGCTCTGAGGTGGCAAGCTTATGACGCAGCAAGCTCTTCGGCGACATGACAATCAAAGGCTTACGAATCGGACGTACCGCTTGGCGACGCAGGGCGTGGAATATCTGCGCTGGTGTCGTTGGGGTAATCACTTGCATGTTATCTTCTGCGCAGAGCTGCAAGAAGCGCTCAAGACGAGCTGATGAATGCTCGGGGCCCTGACCCTCATAGCCATGCGGCAATAACATGGTTAAGCCGCAAACGCGCTGCCACTTCGTTTCACCACTAGCGATAAACTGGTCGATGACCATTTGCGCGCCGTTCACGAAGTCGCCGAACTGAGCTTCCCATACGATTAACGCATTGGGCACAGTAGTAGCATAGCCGTATTCAAAAGCTAGCACTGCCTCTTCTGATAATAGCGAGTTATAAGTTGCAAATCGCGCTTGATCGTTGCTCATATGCGCTAGTGGCACGTACATACTGCCATCAGTCATATTGTATATCTCGCTATGACGATGCGAGAAAGTACCACGGCCAACATCTTCCCCAGTGATACGCACTAAGGTTTTATCATGTTCGACTAAACTGGCATAAGCGAGCGTTTCAGCCGCACCCCAGTTCAGTGGCTCTTCGCCGGTTTGCATTGCTAGGCGCTGATCAACCACTTTTTGCACTTGGCGTTGTAGCTTATAGCCTTCAGGCATCGTCGCCATCTGTTTACCATAGCCTTTTAAAATTTCGATATCGACGCCAGTATCCCAGTCATCTTCTAGCTCATGACCTAAGTATGGTGTCCAATCGACAAACAATGCTTCATCAGGCTCACTCACTAACGAGTTAGCCACATATTCGCCGCGATCTAGCGATTCGCGATATTCATCTTCATATTTTGCCGCTTCGTCTTTACTAATTACGCCCGCTTCAATAAGCTTATTGGTATAAATAGTACGCGTTGTTGGCAGTTTTTTGATCACTGAATACATCAGTGGCTGCGTGGCTGAAGGTTCGTCCGCTTCGTTATGACCATTACGGCGGTAGCAGAATAAATCGATAACGATGTCTTTGTCGAACTCATGGCGATAATCTAGCGCTAATTGCGCGGCAAAAACTACCGACTCAGGATCATCACCATTGACATGAAGAATAGGCGCATGCACCATTTTTGCAATATCGGTACAGTACTCTGTCGAGCGTGCATCTTCTTGACGGCTAGTCGTAAAGCCAACTTGGTTATTGATAACGATATGCACCGTACCGCCGGTCGTATAAGCACGGGTCTGTGACATCTGGAAGGTTTCTTGTACGACACCTTGCGCAGCAAAAGCGGCATCACCATGAACGACAATCGGTAGTACCGAGTTGCCATCTTTACCATGGTCTTTTGGTTGGTCGTTGCGGCGAACTTGCCGTGCGCGTACTGAGCCTTGTAGTACAGGCGCCACAATCTCAAGATGCGAGGGGTTAAAGGCTAAGGCCAAATGCGCCTCTCCGCCAGGCGTCATCACGTTTGACGAGTAGCCATTATGATACTTAACGTCACCTGAGCCTTTTTCTGGCTGTACTTTACCATCGAACTCATCGAATAAATCCGCTGGGTTCTTACCTAAGATATTGACCAGTAAGTTGAGACGTCCACGGTGCGCCATGCCGATAACCATCTCTTTAGTACCATAGCCACCAGCGCGTTGGATGATTTCGTTAACCGCAGGAATAAAGCTCTCACCGCCTTCTAGACCGAAGCGTTTCACCCCAGTGTATTTACGCGCTAAGTATTTCTCCAGTCCTTCGGCAGCCGTTAAGCGCTCAAGAATAGATAAGCGTTTTTCTTTATCGAATTCTATATGGCCAAGATTACTCTCCATATACTGCTCCATCCAACGCTTCTCCACGCTAGTGGTCACATGCATATATTCGATACCGATATAACGGCAATAGACGCGCTCCATGATCTCGATAATTTCACGCAGCGACGCTTCAGGCTTGCCAATTTTTAGATCGTTAGTGGGAAAGATGGTATCTAAATCAGCTTCTGATAGATTGTGATAGGCTAGCGTCAAGTCTTCGACTTTATCGCGTGGGTGCAAATCTAAAGGATCAAGCTGCGCGCGGCGATGACCACGGCGACGATAAGCGGAGATGAGCTGTTGCACGCCCATTTGCTTAGGGTCAGCACAATGAGCGGTACTGCTATCACTACTAGCAGCCGGAGCACCAGCTTTACTTGCCGTCTGATTGCGTGCCAGTAGCAAAAACTGATCTTGAATGGCGTTATGCTTAGCATCATTTGGCGATTGATATTGTTTAAAGTACTGCTGCCAATCTTCATCGACGCTGTTGGGGTCGGTTAAGAACTGCTCATAAAGCGCTTCTATATAATGAGCATTATCAGCGGCAAGTTCTGTGTAACCTACATCGGCTTTTCTTTGAGTTGTACTATTCATAATAATCGTCTATTTCATAGATAAATGAATGGGAATTGCGGGTTGTACTTATAATTATTAGAGTGTTTTGGCTAAATTAACTATTTGTGAACGCTCAGTCTTATTATCTTAGTCGTTTGATAATAATAATTTATATATACTAGCTCTAGTCATAACTATGTCTATAAGTTAGTTTTTGCTCTAAGACGCTCACTATGACTGTCATAAATCAGTAATAGCTTCATTACTCAAGAATACTTGTTAATAATTTAATAATAGCGACTTATTATTAATAACCATTTCGTTAATAATAATTATTTATAAAGTTTACTGATTATTAGTATTCTTGCACTTTCGCTATACAATGCTCCCTAGGGTAGCACGGCCTACCAACTAACCATAGTTTGTTTGTTCAATACTAGGTATTTAAGTAATGAATATTCACTATCATAGCAGACGTTAACAATAGCTATCTTACTATCGAGAAACATAAGATTTAGCAGAGAATCGGTAAATTTCGTCAATTCAGCTCATGCTGCTAATGATAACATTTTCGCTCGTAAGTTTTTATGGCTAGTTTGTGATTATCGTTGCACTTAACACAAAATATTAACAAAAGAAAAACACCGCCTTGAGACGGTGTTTTTGTATCTGATAAATAGTGGGTCGCTAGAAATTGATCTACTATACTAACCGGCTTGATCGATAAGCAAATTACGTAGATGACCAATAGCTTTGGTTGGGTTCAGGCCCTTTGGACAGACTGAAACGCAGTTCATAATACCGCGGCAACGGAACAAGCTGAACGGATCATCTAAGCGCGCTAAGCGAGCTTGCGCATCGCTATCACGACTATCGGCTACGAAGCGATAGGCATGTAACAACGCTGATGGTCCCAAGAACTTATCCGGATTCCACCAAAATGAAGGGCAAGCGGTTGAGCAGCAAGCACAAAGAATACACTCATAAAGGCCATTTAGCTGCTCACGCTGCTCAGGAGACTGCAAACGTTCCGTTGGCGGTGCTGGCTGATCGTTGATCAAGTAAGGATGTACTTTTTCATACTGCTCGTAGAACTGGTTCATATCTACTACTAGGTCACGAACGACTGGTAGCCCAGGTAGCGGTCTAATGGTAATCTTTTCAGGCAGCGTATTCATGTTAATAAGACATGCTAAGCCATTTTTACCATTGATGTTCATACCGTCAGAACCACAAATACCTTCACGGCACGAGCGGCGGAAAGTGATGGTTTCATCTTCTTTCTTTAGGCGTAATAATAAATCAAGCAACATACGATCTGACTCTAATAGTTCAATCGTATAAGTTTGCATGCGCGGCGCTGCGTCCACATCAGGATCGTAGCGATAAATTTCGATGGTGCGAGTACCTCGGCTCATATTGCTAAACTCCACACTTAGTAATGGCTGGCATACAAGGGTTCTATTCTCTTAGCGTAAAGTGCTGTTGAGTAACTTGTAGCTGGCAGTAAGCTGCATTAAAGTAAATATCTTAATATTTCTACTGGTACTAGCGAATTAGTATGCGCTAGTACCAAAAAATCCAAGTAGCGATTAATTAATAAACGCGAACTTTTGGTTCAATATAATCGACCGTTAATGGAATCTTGCGCACAGGCTTATAAACGATACGGTTATCATCAGAGTACCAGATAGTGTGCTTCATCCAGTCGTGATCGTTACGACCATTTGGTGCGTAATCGTCATCTTCAGGACGGTCATAGTCAGCGACACTGTGCGCGCCGCGGCTCTCGTGACGGCTAGCCGCTGAAATCATGGTTGCTTTGGCTACTTCGTATAAGTTGATCACTTCAAAAGCTTCGATACGAGCAGTATTAAATACTTGTGACTTATCCGCTAAGTGAATATGATCGATCTTCTCACCTAGTGCTAACAGTTTCTCTACGCCTTCATCCATCAGCGCTTGAGTACGAAAGACACTAGCATGCTTTTGCATAATAGCGCGAATCTCATCAGCAACTTCTTGTGCATTGTAGCCTTCAGTTGATTGCTGTAGCTTATTTAAGCGGCCTACAGTGAAGTCTAACACATGCGTATCAAGCGGCTTGTAGTTATGATCATTGTGATGATACTCATCAACGATATGCTTGCCCGCTGCACGTCCAAATACTACTAGATCAAGCAGTGAGTTAGTGCCTAAACGGTTAGCGCCGTGGACACTGACGCAGGCGCATTCGCCAATAGCGTATAGACCTTTGACAATCGTGCCTTCAGTATATAGGCCTTCGTCGTTGGTACCAGCTTCTAGATTCGGGGTAATGACCTGACCATGAATAGTGGTTGGAATACCGCCCATCATATAGTGAATCGTTGGAATTACCGGAATAGGCTCTTTGGTGATATCGACGTTAGCGAAGTTTTTACCAATCTCAAACACCGATGGCAAGCGCTTCATAATGGTATCTACACCTAAATGCGTCATATCCATCACGATATAATCAGCATTCGGTCCACAGCCGCGGCCTTCTTTGATCTCTTGGTCCATAGAGCGCGATACAAGATCGCGCGGCGCCAAATCTTTAACCGTTGGCGCGTAACGCTCCATAAAGGCTTCGCCATCTTTATTACGTAAGATAGCGCCTTCACCGCGGCACCCTTCAGTCAACAGTACACCGGCTCCTGCCACACCCGTTGGATGAAACTGCCAGAACTCCATATCTTGTAGAGGCACACCCGCGCGAACCGCCATGCCGATACCGTCGCCGGTATTGATATAAGCGTTGGTAGAAGCCGCAAAAATACGACCTGCACCGCCCGTTGCGAGTACAGTCACTGGCGATTGGAATACCGCAACGGTACCCGTTTCTTGCTCAAGAGCGATGACGCCGTTGATATTACCATCTTCGTCTTTGATCAAATCAAGAGCAATCCACTCGATAAAGAACTGGGTGCCTTGTTCAAGGTTTTTCTGATATAGAGTATGCAATAACGCGTGACCCGTTCTATCAGCTGCCGCACAAGCACGTTGTACCGCTTTTTCGCCGTAGTTTGACGTATGACCACCAAACGGACGTTGATAGATTGTGCCGTCTTCGTTACGGTCAAAAGGCATACCCATGTGCTCAAGCTCGTAAACCACTTTCGGGGCTTCACGGCACATATATTCGATAGCGTCTTGATCGCCTAACCAATCTGAGCCTTTAACCGTGTCATAGAAATGAAAATGCCAGTTGTCATTGCTCATATTACCAAGGCTTGCACCGATACCACCCTGAGCGGCTACGGTGTGTGAACGCGTTGGGAATACTTTAGTGATTACCGCGACATTCATACCCGACTCAGCCAGTTGTAGTGAGGCGCGCATACCTGAGCCGCCACCACCGACGATGACTGCATCGTAGTTAAGGGTTTTAATATTGCTAATAGTATTATCTTGTCTTGTTGCCATTGTGATTTTCCTAATGCCTGTTTGTGCTCGCGCCTGTTTTATTGATACAGGATGCCAGCGAAGTAACTACAAGGGCTATCTACTATCTAGATCTGTACGTCTGTAAAAGGTAAAGGATTTGGCTAGTTATCGCTGCCATTCTTAGTACTTATTTATATGGTGACTGATTGGTAAGCTTTAAAGCGCTAAGTTTGACTCAAAGGTTTTAACCCAACTACCCAATCCTCTATCAAAGCGCTACGCTCAAAAGTTATACAGCGATAACCCCAAAGCCATTGCCCCAAAAGATCATGATGCCCCAAAATACGTAAACCAAAATCGCGGCAACCATCAAAGCTTGTAAGAGTAAACGCAGACCGCTCGACTTGACGTAATCGGTTAATACCGTCCAAATCCCAACCCAAGCATGTCCTGCTAGCGCGATGATGGCGACTAAACTGAATAAACGCATAGGCAAGCTAGTAATAAAAGCGCTCCACTCAACGAAGCCCACACCACTGTGCGTTAAAAAGTAACCCAGTAATACAAGGCTATATAGGGCCAGTACTAAAGCGCCAAAGCGCTGTACTACCCAATCGCGTGAGCCTGAACCGGTAAGACCGGTAGCACTTTTGACACCTGAATTATTTTTTATCATTAGAACATCACCCATATAAATGACGCGACAATCAATATCGCTGCAATCACAAAGCTAACCACTGCCGCAGTGCGACCTGATTTTAGCTCTTCGTTCATCCCTATATCAGCAAGTAAATGCTTCACACCCATCACGAAATGGTAAGAGATAGCCGCGACAAATATCCAAGCGACAAAACGCACTAGTACATTGTCGAACACGGTTGCAAAGCTCTCAGGCGAAGCCAAAGAAGTTTGCAGTAACCACAACATGACAGGAATAAGTAAAAATAGAATAATGCCAGAGATACGATGCATGATCGAGGCAATCGCAATCGGTGATTTAGCGTTTATGGTAATCACTTGGCTTAAGGGCAGATCAATAGGTCGGTTGCTTTTCACAGCGGGCATCCTTTTAGCGGTTATACTCGAGTTCTACTTATGGTCTGGCAATCATGTACCAAACGCACTGAGCAACATACGAGATGAATAAAATAAGGAAGAGCTAGCTGACTTTGCTAAATGCACGTTACGCCATCATGGTGATATGACATACTTACTAAGCGATGATTGAATTATTCTGACTAGTGCCTGTTAACCACCATAAACACAAAAAAAAGATAACGCCATCGGCTCATCTTTATTAAGAATAACTACATGATCATCATTCTAAAAATAGAATAAATAACAATAACATTCAAGTCTTAAACGCTTTTTAATCCCTAAAATGCCCTATCAATCGTAACAAGATATTAGAAAACAACCTTATTAGTCATTAACTTTTGATAGGTTTGCATCAAATTAACAAAGCGTATGCCAGTTAAATTACCGCAATTATAAAATGACTGGCGTCTAATTACAAACTTATCCCTGAAATAGTCACTTTTGTCGTTATTTTTACAAAAACTTAAGCTTTGGTAATGGTTGGTTTAACTTTTAGATCTGACTATCCTTATAAGGGCATATCCTTTATAAATGCATAACACAGCTGTATATCTGCTCACATTGAGCGCACTATCGTCATGGTGCTGCTACTTTGTACTTATTTGTTTTCGGTATTATCCTTTATATAAGCCTAAAATATAATGCTCTCAGCTTATTTTTATCAGCAGCGTTTGGCTTAGTGTGGGGTTAAAAACAGACGAAATTAACGCTAAATTACAGTTTAGACATATTTTGATACAACTTATCATCCTTTTAGCTGCCTTTAAAGTCTATGAATTTGGTGTTTGCTAAGAAAAGTCTTTTCACCTCTCCCTGAATTACTGCTAATATAGCTTACATATGAAGTGAGCGGCGTGCAAAGTAACCGCTCCTCAGTAATGACTTAACCAGTAGCGAGAGCAATCGTTACAATTACACAGTATGACGCACTAGCAAGCGTCGCTTTTACATTCATGCGCTAAAACAATGGAGAGGAAATTATGGCTGACAACATTAAGTCAAATAATGAAGCCAAACTAACCGCAGAGGGTAAGGAATACCAACTTCCTATTATTCAAGGTACTTTAGGTCGTCCGGTTATCGATATCGCTGCCCTGCAAGATTCAGGCTTTTGGTCTTATGATCCTGGCTTTAAAGTGACAGCTCCTGTTGAATCAAAGATTACTTTTATTGATGGTGGTAAAGGTGAGCTATTATATCGCGGCTACCCTATCGATCAGTTAGCAAACCACGCTGAATACTTAGAAGTTGCTTACGCGTTGATTCATGGCGACCTACCAAACGCAGAACAAAAAAAGGACTTCTTTGAGAAGATTCGTCAGCATACTGGCGTCCACGATCAGCTACGTAAGTTTTTTGAAGGCTTCCGTCGTGACGCGCATCCTATGGCGATTATGGTCGGTGTCGTTGGGGCGTTATCCGCGTTTTATCATGATAAATTAGATATCAGCGACGAAGATCATCGCGAAATCACCGCTATCCGCCTGATCGCAAAAATGCCGACTCTAGCGGCTATGAGTTATAAATACTCTCAGGGCGAGCCGTTCATGTATCCGCGTAACGACTTTAGCTACGCAGAAAACTTCTTATATATGATGTTTGCAACCCCTGCTGATGTCAATTATAAAGTCAATCCTATCCTCGTCGATGCAATGGACAAAATCTTTACCTTGCATGCCGATCACGAGCAAAACGCTTCGACCTCTACCGTACGTCTAGCGGGCTCTACAGGCGCAAACCCTTATGCGTGTATCGCTGCGGGTATCGCCGCTTTATGGGGTCCATCACATGGCGGCGCTAATGAAGCGGTCCTTGAGATGTTAGATGAGATCGGTAGCGTTGAAAACGTGCCAGAGTTTATGGAAAAAGTGAAAAGCCGTGAAGTGAAACTGATGGGCTTTGGTCACCGTGTTTACAAAAACTTCGACCCACGCGCGCAAGTACTGAAAAAAGCTTGTGATGAAGTGTTAGAAGCTTTAGGTATCGACGATCCTAAGCTTGAGTTGGCTATGGAATTAGAAAAAATCGCCTTAGAAGATCCGTTCTTCATCGAGCGTAACCTCTATCCAAACGTTGACTTCTACTCTGGTATTATTCTAAAAGCCATTGGTATTCCAACGTCTATGTTTACGGTTATTTTCTCTTTAGCGCGTACGTCAGGTTGGATCAGCCACTGGATCGAGATGCATAGCGCACCATTCAAAATCGGTCGTCCGCGTCAGCTCTATACTGGTCAGAAGCATCGTGACCTTGTCAAAGTTGAAGACCGCAAATAAGGGTCAACGATCTAGATATTGTACTAACATAAGCACCAACATAAAAAATCCCGCCGATAAGCGGGATTTTTTATGCTCAGTTTTTATAATCAATTACTGAAACTCTTTTAAGGTCTGCTCATATTTTGCAATTTGCTCATCATAATCTTTGATTGTCTTATTAAACTTAGTCATCAGCTCCTCAAACTCTTGCTGCTGCGCGACTTTCATCTCTTGCATGTAGCTGGCTTGCCGAGCTTCTATCTGTTCCCAAATCTGATGCTGAACAATGAGGCGCGCTAATGCCGGACTTTTGGCATTGAGCCTATTAGCAAGCTCAGTATGCTCAAACAGCTGCGGTATCAGAGCAGCGATATTTATTAAGGTATTCACCTCGGCGCTACTCAGAGGCTCAGACATTGGCTGATAAAGCGCGTCAATGGTTTGCTGGTAGCTGTCGATGATTTGATTTTTAGTCAAAATCGTCGTTTCTCGCGGCTCAGCGCTAATACGTCTTAATACGGTTAGATCACGCTCACCGACCTCAGTGCTGCTATTTGGTTCCAATTCAGTGTTAGCGTCGGTATTGGTATCGGTCTCGGGCACAGCGTCAGAGTCAACCGCTTCGAGTTCAGTATTAGTCGTGCTACTATTATTTGCTACAGTCGAGTTTGACTCGGCAGAAGTATCTACTGTTGCCTCATTGTCATCATTAGCAGCATTATTTAGTAATAGATCATCATCACTAGTGGTCGTATCAGCCGCTTGCAATGATTCATACTCTGCTTGCAACCGACGTTGTAAGCTTTGCATTTGCGCAACGTATACTGGCTGCAGCTGCTTGATATAAGCGGCGGCTGAATCACTTTGGGGTACAGGCTTCGTCTCTTCAGCAGCAGTCTGCTCTCCAGTATTAACCGTGCTATCATCAACTGTTGACTGCGGCTGACATCCAGCTAATAGTGATGCTGCTAATACCATAGTCATCAGCATCCGAGGCGACTGGCGGCAAGCAGACGTAGCAGGTTGCTGATAACGATTTTGTTGGCCATTCGCATCAGTATCAGGTCTAAAAAGCGGAAAATTAAGCATCAGAAAACATATCCTTTGTTAAGAGCGCCGCTACAAAAGCTAGATTGAAGTATAAATTGCTACCTTTTACTCACTTGCTCTTAGGGCGTATTTATTTTTTATTAAAAAAGTGAGTAGCTTCAATCATAGCGATTATGGCTGACAATCTGAAGATTAAATAGTGAACGAGCTGTCGCTATTAGTACGCCTATCGGGTTTTGTTTGTTCAGTCGTTACTGTCAAAAAAGGGATGCACTCCTCTAAATCCCAGCAATCGTGCCCAAGCTTCTTACGGATAAAATAGTCTTGCACCATGCGCGCTTGCTGCTCAATACCATATCTAAAAAACGATTTGCCAGCTTTTAGCTCATAAGCATAACGCCGATTGATCAGCGCTCCGCGTACTACTTTTATGCCTTGTTGCCATTGCCAAACGTGAGTGAGCTCATGAATCAGCCAACTTTGCTTACTAAGCGAAGCCTTGCTAAAGTCAGCGAGCCAATTGTCGGGATGAAAGTAAATATGACCATTGGGACTGACCGCGTAGTTTTTTAGCACCCACCAAGCGGTCCGTAAGCACACATCCTGCAACTCAATGCTCGCACCAAACACCGAACGCGCTAGCTGTTTTTCGTCCGTAGTCGATGGTCGTGATTGTTGTTTAAAACGAGCCTGGACTCTTGATTTAGACAACAGTCGCGATAAAGAGTTAAGAGAATAGCGAGACATAATTGGGACTGCCTTAAGGTGATTATGGAGGCTTTGCTTACTGTTATTTTTTAAGCGATATAGTCAGTTCGAACTAAAATCGATACGCTATAAAGCATGTGAAAAATTTAAATTATTAATTCAAACGCGCTATAGCAATACGTTTTACGTAGTTTCTGCATCAGCAGTAAGCAAGATTGATACTAGTTACGCTGTAATAGTTTCGAATTGAACCCGCTATAGAGCACCACCGTTTAATTATTAAAACAGAAATATTAAAATCAATCCACTTGTGAATAGCGAATATGCCCTAATATCTAAGAGGATAGCCATTTTTGGGAGTGCGCTTTTTATTTTAAGAGTGCCTTACTTTTAATATGCCTTAGGAGTTTTATGCCCCCTGCTTTTCACGCTGATACCCCTTTAGCACAGCGTATGCGCCCTACTACTCTAGATGATATCATCGGTCAAGAGCATCTATTAGCCGATGACGCACCGCTGCGGCGTTTGGTTGAGCAAAACCATCTATCTTCTATAATTTTGCATGGGGAAGCCGGCATTGGTAAAACCACTATCGCGATGCTATTAGCAGAAGCAGTAGGTCGACCGTTTCATGCGTTATCAGCTTTGAACACTGGCGTTAAGCAACTGCGCGAAGTGTTGGATAATAAGGACTCACTGAGCTTTGAGTCGCCGGTGTTGTTTATTGATGAGATCCACCGGTTCAATAAAGCGCAGCAAGATGCTTTGCTTGGCGCGGTAGAAGCGGGCGATATTACTTTAATTGGTGCGACCACCGAAAACCCTTCTTTTAGTGTTAATAATGCCTTACTGTCTCGTTGCCAAGTTTACCGCTTAGAGCCGCTTGATACCGAGCAAATCGCTGCCGTATTACAGCGGGCAATCACTCAAGATACGGTACTAAAAGCTCTAAACATTGAGCTACAAGCGCAAGGTTTTATCAGTGAGCTGGCGCATGGTGACGCTAGAAAGGCGTTGAATCTACTAGAGCTTGCGGTACAGACGGCTAATCCTGAGCACACCACTATTATCATCGATGATGAGATTGTCGGGCGCGTGGCACAGACAGCATTGGTGCGTTATGACAAAGATGGCGAGCAGCATTACGATATCGTCTCAGCGCTGATCAAATCGGTACGCGGCTCGGATCCAGATGCAGCGCTTTATTGGATGGCTAGAATGCTAGTCGGCGGCGAGCCTGCTGATTTTATCGCGCGGCGTTTGGTCATTTTAGCGAGCGAAGATATCGGTAATGCCAATCCAAATGCGCTACTGCTCGCGGATGCAGCCTTGCGTAGCGTACAATCTATCGGTATGCCTGAGGCGCGAATTATCTTAGGACAAGTGGTGGTTTATTTAGCCACTAGCGCGAAGAGTAACAGCACTTATAAGGCGATCAATGCGGCGATGAGCTTAGCACAAAAGGACGCCTCCCCTGTACCGCTGCATCTGCGTAATGGCGTGACTAAGCTGATGCGTAATGAAGGCTATGGCAAAGGCTATATCTATCCGCATAACTATCCCAACCATTACTACGCACAAAACTACTTGCCTGATAATCTACTCGGTACAAGCTTCTATGAGTATGCTGACAATCAGCGCGAGCAGCATAGTAAGCAGTTTATGGACTGGCTCAAGAGCCAAGCCGCTAGTAACGATTAAAGCGAGCGCTCTAGAGAATAATGTTTTGTAGTACAGCACGTAACCGTATCTACTGTTACAATGATGCACCGCTTTTTTGACACCCAAACCAATAAAAAATATAGAGAGTCTTATGAGTTTAAATACCGTTCCTGAAATAATTGAAGATATTCGCGCCGGTAAAATGGTCATCTTGATGGATGATGAAGATCGCGAAAATGAAGGCGATATCATTATGGCCGCCACCCATGTGCGCCCTGAAGATATCAACTTTATGATTACCCATGCTCGCGGCTTAGTTTGTCTCACCCTATCACAAGCGCGCTGCCAGCAGTTAGCCCTACCATTAATGTCAGATCGCAATGAGGCTAAGTTTAGTACTAACTTTACTGTCTCTATCGAAGCGGCGGAAGGGGTAACTACGGGTATTTCTGCGGCTGACCGGGCGCGTACGATTCAAGCGGCTGTATCTTCGGCGGCGAAACCAGAAGATATCGTCCAGCCTGGGCACATCTTTCCAATCATGGCACAAAACGGCGGGGTACTCCATCGCGCCGGCCATACCGAAGCGGGCTGCGACTTAGCACGCCTAGCAGGGCTTGAGCCTGCGGCGGTGATTGTTGAGATTATCAATGCTGATGGCACGATGGCGCGCCGTGATGATTTAGAGATATTTGCCAAAGAGCATGATATTAAGATGGGTACGATTGCTGATCTTATTAACTATCGTATCGCGAATGAGCAAACGGTAGAAGAAATAGAGTCGCGTCCATTTGAGACGGAGCACGGCAGCTTTACCTTGCACCGCTTTCGCGAATTTGGCGCTGATGAGACGCATTTAGCCTTAGTCAAAGGCGATGTCAGTGCCGGCGTCAGTACTGTCCGGGTGCACGGTTTTCATCCGCTGCGGGATTTATTCGCCGCCAAAAACGATACTACGGGCCGTAGTGGCTGGAGCATCCAGTCAGCGTTAGAAGAAATCAGTGCCTCAGAGCGCGGGGTCATGGTCTGGATCGGCAGTCATCAGCCTATCGATCTGGGCGATGCGCTAGATAAAGCAGCAGGTAATGAGTCCTTATCGACGATCACTCAGCAGCCGTACCGTAGCATCGGTGTTGGCGCGCAGATATTGCGCCATCTAGGTGTACGCGATATGCGTTTGTTATCGTCGCCGATGAAGTTTTATGCGCTATCAGGCTTTGATCTAAATGTAGTCGACTTTGTCCATGCGCCAAGCAAAGACTAAAAGCGCTATGAGCAAATGATTTTACCTTTAATACTTTAAGCAAAAACAAGGCACGCTAATTTGATTAGCGTGCCTTGTTGTTTTTAAGGATAAAAGAATGAAGGTACAGACGCTTTAATTGCCTTTAATGCTCTGGAATATGGTCGACTTGCGCTTCTAAAGCCAGTAAACGCGAGCGCTCTTCCGCTGTCCAAGGCAGCTTGTGTTCACTATGACTATCCAAACGCACGATCACCGCTTCTGCCTCTGCCACAATCTCTCGCTGCTGCTGGCTATAATAGCGATATTCTATAATGAGGCTGGTATTGCCTAAACGCTGACAGCGTAGACCTATAAGCAGCGTATCAGGATAAGTGACTGGCCGTAGATACTGACAACTTGAGTGAGCTAACAGTATAGCGCTACCCTCAAACAAATCTAAAGCCTGTAAATAGTGAATGCGCGCTGACTCAGCATAACGATAATACACAACATTATTCAAATGATTTAACGCATCCATCTCTCCCCATTGCACCACCTGAGGGTAAATGACGGGATAATGCTGTAAGGCAACAGGCGTTTCATAATGTCTGTCGCTATACACCTGCTGCTGATTGACTTTAGTATGCTCAGGACTAGTAGGGCTCATATCGTATCCGTTGTTCTGTGTTATTTATTATTTTTAGGTTGCTCTAGCACTTGGGTGGTTAATAGTGGCATAGACTCAGGAGTGTTGGCTATTAACTCATCCAGCCAGACAATCACCTCGCTGATATTATTAGGAGCTTTGATAGCTAATTTATCGTTGTTAGAGTTAGCATCTTTTAGGCGGGCTGTTTTATTCTTTATTGATGACTCATTCTTTGCGCCGCTCTCGTCTTTAGGAGCCGGAGTTGAAGCGACTAAGGGCTGTAGCTGCGTGCGCGCTTGGTTCAAGTAGCGTGTCAATTGGTCAGGCTCACGCATATTACTCGCTTGTGTGGCTAAATTAAGTGTCATCAGCACCTCATAAATAGTCAGCTGGCGTCTAGTGAGAGTGGTAGTTTTGTCCGCTAGAGTGTTATTTATATTGGTAGGCGGCTCGCCGCTTCTCGTTACCGAGCTGGCATCAACCGACCTCTCATAGCGATGTAAAAAGGTTTGGATATCTTGGATAGCTAAGTTGTGTAACTGCCACTGACTCGGCTGGGCACTGCGCGCTTGTAGGCGCTCGATGTCGTCGCTGAGGCTTTGCTTGATGACGATATTTAGCGCCGGGGCGATCTCATTATTCGCTTGTGAGAGTTGCCACTGTAGCCCGGTTAATAAGTCAATCGCCGCGCTATAGTTATTATCCGAAAGCAACCTATCCGCCGCTTGCATCTGAATGCGCAACAAGTCTAACTGATTCTGCGCTTGACTAGTGAGCGGCGCTTTAGGAGTGGGCGCATTCTGCTGACTAATGGCGAACAGACGATCATCCATCTCATTAAGACGAGTCACGACTTGCTCGTTATTATAAAGGCGCTCTTTAATTTGGCCCTCAAAACGCTGCTGACTGACGTAAAGCCAAACGAGCGCTAGTGCTAAAAGTACGATAAACAACCACTGCAAGCGCAGTAATAACATATTCGCTTGCCGGCGCTGCTGAATGACTAAAGGCGACTCAGATGACGGCTTGGGTTCAGTTGACATAACAAGCACCATTCTTCAAAAGGGAATAACTATTAGGGCGTATTGATTGCCGTCGAAATTGTTTCAGGAGATAAATCTTCTACCTGGATATGCGCTAGCTGCTGCGCGGCTACCATCTCCGCCAAACGTACGCCGAGCACCACATAGCGAAAGTCATCTAACCTAAGGGCTGCTTTATTACTCGTTTGGGCGTGCTGCACGACGCTGACCCAATGCTCAAAAGCCGTGCCACTGCTAATAATAACAATAGGCTTAGGTCGCAGCGCGCCGGCCTGCTCTTGTTTAGCAAGATAGCTTGACAACCATGCCGCGTAATCGCTAGCCGCGGAGTCTGGCATCATGCGCTCATACCAAGCGATGCTCTCGATCTCCACCCCGCGCGCCTGCAACGTATCGACTAAAAGCCTGCGCCCACCAAGTCCCCGCCATACCAGCAGCTTGTCGCCCGCGTGTAATCGCGCAATCTCTGCTATTGCTAGCATGCCTTCATTATTAGCAATTAACGGCTGTAATACGGGCTGAGTTGCCGTTTGTAACACGTCAGCGGTCGCATCGCCAACGGCAATGATAGCGCTTGGAGGAGCATAATGGGCGCGTCTTGCTTCCATTTGCTCTGCTGGCTGAGCTTGCTCCTGCTCGATCAGCGCTTGCCAAACAGCTAAGCCTGACTGCGCGGCGGTAGGACTGACAACGACTAACGCTTGGTAATGACCTGCGAGCCAGCGGCGCATGATATCAATATCAGCCTCTACTACCGCTCGCGTCTGCAACGTTAGCATAGGCATATCAACCACTTCAAAGCCGATATCTTGCAAATGTTCTGTCAAAGGAGCGGCGCGTTCTATGGGCCGAGTATTAATCACTACTGGTGAGAGGTTACGAGACATTGAGCTGGACACCGAGTTAAACCTTGAATGAGACATTAAATAACACAGGCAAATACCGCTATGATCGATCGCCAATGAAATAGCCGCATGAGCATTAAGATACCAGCATTATAATGTGCGGCTGGCATGGCTCATGCTTATATTTCATACTTATAATTCTTGTTTAAGGGTTATAAATAGCGTCTAAAATAGCGCCAGCCCCTTTTTCTAGCAGTTGTTCAGCAACTTCAATACCTAGCTGATTGGCTTGCTGTTCTTTTTCTGCTTGCGTGCCGGTTAGCGTTACACGTTTTTCTGCTTTTAACAGTTTACTACCGTCTTCCTCACCGACGCGCCCGCGCAGCCATAAGGTATCGCCATTGTCATCATTAAGATTGCTACTGATATCGGCAGCATCTGCCATTTGCAGTACCGCATAGGCGGCAATAGGTACCTGACAGCCGCCTTGCAAGTGACGATTCAGTGCGCGCTCAGCGATTAGGCGGATACGCGCCATATCGTCATTGAGCGGAGCTAGCAGTGCCAGTACCTCTTGATCATCCTCACGGCACTCGATAGCCAGGGCGCCTTGACCCACTGCCGGCAAGCAAGTGTCGATATCCAGCTCGCTACGGATACGCTCATCCAGTTCAATGCGCTGCAAGCCACTAGTGGCAAGGATAATCGCGTCATAGTCTCCGGCATCGAGCTTACCCAACCGCGTTCCTACGTTGCCGCGCAGAGTTTTGATCTGTAAGTCTGGACGGTAGGCTTTGATTTGGCATTGGCGACGTAGACTTGCCGTTCCCACTACAGCGCCTTGTGGTAGCTCATCGATAGTATTATAAGTATTAGACACAAAGGCATCGGTCGGTGAAGCGCGCTTACAATATACCCCAAGCGTTAGACCTTCAGGAAGCTGCATCGGTACATCTTTGAGCGAATGCACGGCAATATCTGCCTGCTTCTCATAAAGTGCCTGCTCAAGTTCTTTAACAAATAAGCCTTTACCGCCGATTTTTGCTAAAGGAGTATCCAAAATTTTGTCACCCTTAGTGACAATTTTGAGCAGGTTGATGGTCAAATCAGGATAAAGGGCCGATAACCGATCGCGAATATGCTCAGCTTGCCATAAGGCTAAAGGGCTTTGACGTGTTGCGATGTTCAAAGTAGACAAAGGAGATGACTGAGTATTGCTCATAGATAGCCTCGGAATGATAAATATAAAAAGATATATCAGGATAAAGTGACTTTAGCGCAAAAAAATACCCCTATTTAAGCATAAATAGAGGTTTGATGATACGGTCGGTTTACTAGTGCCTACATACTCTGGATTTTTTCACGTAACGCGGGCAGATGGCGGCGACTCACGGCTAACGTCTCATCCGTTCCTTTAAAGCGCACCTGATAACGCCCGCTATCTATCGTTTCTAAAAAGTCTAAAAAATCTAAATTGATAATGGCATTGCGGTGCACACGAAATAAGCGATCATCGAACTCTTCTTCTAGCTCTTTTAAAGTCTCATCAATCAGTACTATTCCGTCGATGTGACGAACTTTGACATACTTTTGATCCGCGGTAAAATAGTAGATATCACTAATTTTAATCAGCTCCACCCCCCGGTGGGTACGAGCCGCGATGTGCTCACGTACCGGACGCGACATCGGATCTTCAAGCTTACGAATCCCATCAAGCTGCGCGGCGTTTAAATTGCTGGCCTTACCTAAAGCGTCAATCAGCTCATCTTTATTGGCAGGTTTTAATAAGTAGCCGATAGCATTAGCCTTAAAAGCAGCAATAGCATAATGATCGTAAGCGGTCACAAAAATAATCGCTGGCGGATGCTCAAGCTCACCGAGTATTTGCGCGCAGCGTACACCATCCATCTCAGGCATACGTATATCGAGTAGTATAAGCTCAGGCTGATGGACTTTTACAGCGTCAACCGCTTCAGCTCCGGTACCCACTTGTGCCACGACTTCATGGCCTGACTCTTTAACAATCCTGACCAAACGCTCGCGTGCGAGTGGCTCATCGTCACAAACTACTATCCGCATAAAATACCTCTTCTGCTTTTACTCAGTCGGTTGGTTCAAAATTGTCATTTTTGACTATCGCAAACAGTGCTTTTTTAAGTACTATTTTATACTTTTTATTTCTAAAGCTACTATTTATACAGTTGCCACCTCTAAAATGACTATGGCAATAGCTTGCATCGATGACAAATTTTTCCTGTGGTTGTATACATAAGTTATGCAACAAATATGCCATATCACAAGCATTGCTTGTATTTTTGTGAGAGTTAAGGATAAGTCATACGGAAAGTGAGAGGGATAAACAGTCTTACGTTACATACCGGCATCTTGTAAAGGGTAGTCAATAACCGTCATAATTTGGGTATTAGTAACCGTACTGTTAATGGTTGAGCTAGGCCCAAAATAGATTTGTAAACGCTCAGCCTGCACATGAAAATCAACATGCTGACGTAGATCATGCACGATCATCAAGGTTTTACTCGGGAGCTTTACGCTAACAGTAATAGTGACGCGGTGATCTTGCCAAACGACGGCTATGTCTATATAGATCGTTTCCGTGGTCATCTCCACCACATTGATGAGCATTTTTTCGATAATGCTTTGCAACGTGAGGGCGGTGATGACCATATCGCTCATAACCTCATCATCGGGCAACTGCCAATTGACGACTAGCTTATCCGCTAGGCGATAAGACTCAATCGCCACGTAGTGCTCACAAAGTGCCACTTCCTCCTCAAAGCTGATCTCACGTGCGCCGTTGAAGCTGGCCCGAAATAGAGCTGAGACATGCTCAAGTAGCCTAGCCGCATGTGGCGGGTTGGACTCTATAAGCGACAGTAAACTATTAATCGTATTAAAAAAGAAATGCGGAGCCAAACGAGCCTTTATTAAGTCGTTTTGGGCGCTAAGCTTGTGCTCAAAGGACTGTTTCAGCGCCATCAGCTCACGATGACGACGCATAAAATAAAGCAAGAAAACTAACGTAAAACCGCCGGCAAAAACCATATTGAACAGTAGATCTAGCGCCAGAACCTGACGATCGTATGCTAGCCAGCCGGCATTAATCAACACCAGAATGACTAACAGCATAGATAAAGTAGAAGCAAGCATGAACATTAGAACGATATAGAGACTCACTCTAATAGGATTGCTCCTTTTGAACATAGGGCGCAAATAATCTACTAGATACAAAGTCGGTATAATGGCTAACATATAATGAATACACCTAGCCACATAAGCCACTAAAAACTGCGTCCCTGTCGTCAGCTCATACCGACCAACGATAGTAACGAACAACGCCCAGACCAAGATATACTGTAACCATTGCCAAAGCGTCATCATCTCCATAACTTTAGGCACGAAAAACTCTAAGCGCTCAGCTAGCAAGGCAACCTCATCCTTTGCTATACTTGAGCCCTTATTCTTATGAGTTGTCTTATACCGATATGAACGCCAATTCTTCAAACCCTAGTAATCCTATGCCAAGCAAAAATACTCCTGCCTCCGATTTTAGCACAAATGCACCCGACCAAAGCGCTGCTTCAAAGGCGCAAGCTCAGCAGATGTGGGGCGGGCGCTTTAGTGAAGCGACAGACAGCTTCGTCGCCGCTTTTACCGCTTCTGTCGGCTTTGATCAACGCTTCGCTCGGCATGATATCGAAGGCTCGATCGCTCATGCCACTATGCTAGGTCAGTGCCACATTTTGACTGATGAAGAAGTGGCAACTATCATTGAGGGCCTCCAGCAAGTCTTACGCGAGATTGAAGCGGGAGACTTCAACTGGTCGATCGCGCTAGAAGATGTGCACATGAACGTCGAATCGCGCCTGACCGATATCATCGGTGCGGTGGGTAAAAAGCTGCATACGGGGCGTAGCCGTAACGATCAAGTCGCCACTGACATTCGCCTGTGGTTACGTGAAGAGACCGATAATATTATTGAGCTGTTAGTACGCCTACAAAGCGGCTTACTGAACTTAGCCGAGCAGCATACCGATACTATTATGCCAGGCTTTACGCACTTGCAGACCGCGCAGCCGGTAAGCTTCGGTCATCATGTGATGGCTTGGTTTGAGATGCTCTATCGCGACACTGAGCGCTTAGTCGATGCGCGCCGCCGTATCAATCAGCTGCCTCTTGGTAGCGCCGCGCTTGCTGGCACCACCTTCCCTATTGATCGTACGATTACTGCCGAGCTACTTGGCTTTGAAGGTATTTGCCAAAACTCACTCGATGCGGTCTCTGATCGAGACTTTGCTATTGAGTTTACCTCAGCCGCCTCTATTTTGATGATGCATATGTCACGCATGAGCGAAGAGATTATCTTATGGATGTCAGCGCAGTTTAACTTTGTGCAGATACCCGATCGCTTCTGTACCGGCTCCTCCATCATGCCGCAGAAGAAAAACCCTGACGTACCAGAGCTGGTGCGCGGTAAAGCGGCGCGGGTCTTTGGTCAGTTGATGACGCTACTAAGCTTAATGAAAAGTCAGCCCCTAGCGTACAATAAAGACAACCAAGAAGACAAAGAGCCTTTGTTTGACTGCGTCGATACTTTAACCGGCTCCCTACTCGCCTTTGCCGATATGCTGCCCAATATCACTCCTAATATTGAAGCTATGCGTGAAGCAACAATGAAAGGCTATGCTACTGCTACGGACTTAGCGGATTATCTAGTGCGTAATGGTGTGGCGTTCCGTGATGCCCATGAGGTAGTCGGCAATGCCGTCGCGCTCGGGATCAAAGAGGGCGTTGATTTGAGCGATTTATCTTTAGCGCAATTGCAGCAATTTAGTGACGCTATCGGTACAGACGTCTTTGATTATCTAACGCTTGAGGGCTCATTGGCTGCTCGCGATCATCTAGGCGGCACGGCGCCCAATCAAGTTAAGCAAGCTGTCATCAATGGTCGCGCGCGCTTAAAAGCATTTGCTTAGTCGCTGTTTTTATTTCGATCTTATATTTGATCTCGTTGTTGTTAAAAGCCTGCCAATATGGTGGGTTTTTTCGTACTTTTTTACGAGGACAGTTACTGTTGCTACACTGGATAGTCTTTGCTAAATCTACCAAGAGCGTTATCATAGAAAGATACTAATATCTATAGCCTAATAAACATAACGAATGAGGAGCACGTCATGACTGAGACTTTTAATCCGCAAGCCAATACGGTATTTTGCCGTAAATACCAGCAAGATCTGCCAAAAATGCCACATCCGCCTTTTCCTAACAAAAAAGGCCAAGAGCTACAAGACACGGTCTCTGAGAAAGCTTGGCAGGAGTGGCTTGAGCAGCAGACGATGCTGATTAACGAAAATCATCTGAGTATGATGGACCCTGAAGCGAAGAAATTCTTAACTGAACAGCGTGAGAAGTTCTTAGATAACGAAGATTACGAGCGCGCACAAGGCTGGACGCCTGAGAAATAAACGTAAACCTTTACTGTAAGCAAATTAAGTAAATGGCTATTTATCATAAGCCAAATTTGTTAACATAAAAACTGCTAGTATAAAGCTTACTAGTATAAAAAATGACAACACTGACAGACTCGGGGTGCGTTGTACAATGAGCTAAAAAGCTTTTGTGCATTCGCTGAGAGATCACCCGCCGAACCTGATGCGGTTAGTACCGACGCAGGGAAGTCTTCAGCATTTTATTATGTAGGACAAAGGACGGGCAGAAATGCCTTTTTATCCCTATTACTTTTAGCGTTAATGTACGCTATGTATGGCTAAGTAATAAAAACGGATATCAAGCGTCGTCCACAGCTCGATGATCATTATTTGCGGCTAGATGGTTTTTAATTTAGTCGTTAGCGATTGCTCACAAGCTAAACTTGCCTAGATAATAAATGCTATCCCCGCAGCGACTGGCGGTGTTGATTTTGTTCAAAAACCAACACGCTAGGACAGCATATGACGACTTCAACCGTGCCAACAAAGACCCCGCAAAACGCCTCTGACAAAAAAGCGGATGCGCTAAAAACCCCTGCTCATCGTAATCAAAAAGATACCCGTTTTGAAGAAGACGCTCGCGACTTGCACCGTATCTTGCCTGCCTCCAAAAAAGTCTATATCCAAGGCTCAAGACCTGATATCCAAGTGCCAATGCGCGAGATCACGCTGGACCCTACCCCGATTCAAGGCGTACCCGAGAGTGACTGGGAGCAAAACCCACCTTTTTATACCTATGATACCTCAGGCGTCTATACCGATCCCAATGTCGATATAGACCTGACCCGTGGCTTACCCAAACTACGCGAAGGCTGGATAGCGGAGCGCGATGATACCGAACAATTAAGCGGTCTATCTAGCTCATACGGTCAAGCGCGCGCACGTGATATCACCACGGTAAACTTACGTTTCGCTCATATCGACAAACCGCGCCGTGCGAAAAGTATTGACGGTAAATCCGGTAATGTTACCCAAATGCATTACGCGCGCCGCGGTATTATCACCCCTGAAATGGAATATATCGCTATTCGCGAAACGCAAAAGCAGCACGAGCTGACTGATATGCGCCAACACGATGGTGAGAGCTTTGGGGCTAATACGCCGAAGATTATCACCCCTGAGTTTGTGCGATCAGAGGTCGCAGCAGGCCGCGCAATTATCCCCAACAACATCAATCATCCTGAGTCTGAGCCGATGATTATTGGGCGTAATTTTTTAGTCAAAATTAACGCCAACATCGGTAATTCAGCACTCGGCTCCTCTATCGATGAAGAAGTGTCGAAGATGACGTGGGCGACACGTTGGGGCGCAGATACCATCATGGATTTATCGACAGGCAATCATATTCATGAGACTCGTGAGTGGTTGATTCGCAACTCGCCTGTGCCCATCGGTACGGTGCCGATTTATCAAGCGTTAGAGAAAGTCGATGGCGTAGCAGAAGATCTCACCTGGGAGATATTCCGCGATACGCTTATCGAGCAAGCCGAGCAAGGGGTTGACTATTTCACCATTCACGCCGGCGTGCTGCTGCGTTATGTGCCATTAACTGCCAATCGCTTAACCGGTATCGTCTCGCGTGGCGGCTCAATCATGGCGCAGTGGTGTCTCGCCCATCATAAAGAGAGCTTTTTATACACTCATTTCGAAGACATTTGCCAGATTATGAAGCAATACGACGTGGCGTTTAGCTTAGGCGATGGTCTACGTCCCGGCTGCTTGCAAGATGCTAATGACGAAGCGCAGTTTGGCGAATTGCACACCCTAGGCGAGCTAACGCAAGTCGCGTGGCAGCATGATGTACAGGTAATGATCGAAGGTCCAGGGCACGTCGCGATGAACCGCATTAAAGAAAACATGGACTTGCAGCTTGAGCTATGTAGCGACGCGCCTTTTTATACCTTAGGACCGCTGACCACCGATATTGCCCCCGGTTATGACCATATCACTAGTGCCATCGGCGCGGCGATGATTGGTTGGTTTGGTACGGCGATGCTCTGTTATGTGACGCCAAAAGAGCATTTAGGCTTGCCGAATAAAAAGGACGTCAAAGACGGTATCATCACTTATAAGATTGCCGCTCATGCTGCTGACTTGGCTAAGGGTCGCCCAGGGGCACAAGCTCGTGACAATGCCTTGTCCAAAGCGCGATTTGAGTTCCGCTGGGATGATCAGTTTAATCTGGCACTCGACCCTGATACTGCCCGTGAATATCATGACGAAACTTTGCCAAAAGACGCGCACAAGTCCGCGCATTTTTGCTCGATGTGTGGCCCGAAGTTTTGCTCCATGAAAATCACTCAGAACGTCCGCGAGTACGCCAAAGGCTTAGATGCTAAAGAAAATCTAGCCGCAGACACTATGAGCGCAGCTGAAATTGAACAAGGGATGGCGGAAATGACTGAAAAATATCATAGCGAGGGTCGTCAGCTTTACAAAGAGGTGTGATAGCCAGAATTAACTTTTGTCCCATAAAAAAGCGCTACTCATCAGTAGCGCTTTTTTGATGGTTAATTTCTCATTAAAAGACTCGATTACACCTGCGATGCCTCATAAATCTCTTCAATTGAAGTATTAATGGTATCAGCAAACTCTTTATCGCTCTGCTGCTTACTAAGCCCTTCGGTGAAGGCGCGCGAGAAGCTAGCAATCATGCCCGGGTTTTGCTTAAGTTTATCGCAAGCAGCGCTGCGACTATAGCCGCCAGATAATGCCACGACTTTGAGCACTTTGGGATGATCGATTAGCTCTTGATAAAACCCGCCCTCTTCGGGTAAGGTCAGCTTAAGCATGACTTGATGATCGTCGTTTAGACGCTCTAAATTACGCAAGATGTCCGCTTTTAGTAATAGCTCGCACTCGTGTTTTTCAGCGCTATCGATGTTGACTTCCGGCTCAACGATAGGCATTAAACCTTTAGAGATAATTTGCTTGGCAACATCGAATTGCTGCTGCACTACTTTTTCAATACCATCGACGCTTGGTTCGTAGATTACTGAACGCATCTTGGTACCAAATACAGGGTAGTTTTTGGCTTTATCAAGTAGCAAATCTAAATTTGGCATCGGACGCATCACTTGTACGCCGCTCATTTGCTCAGCCAAGCCCTTATCTACTTTCAAAAACGGCACGATATTTTTGTCTTCCCATAGATAGTTTGCCGTTGGTTTGCTGTTGACCTCACGCTCCATAGTATCTTCAAACAAAATCGCACCCAGCACACGCTTACTATCAAAGCAGTCGCAGGTCATAATCCGCGCGCGCATCTCGTGTACGAGATCGAACATAGCTTCGTCATTATCATAGGCGTCGCGGCTAACGCCATAGTTTTCCAATGCTTTGGGGGTACTGCCACCACTTTGGTCCAAAGCAGCAATAAAGCCTGTGCCGTTTTTTATTTTTTCTAGTTGTTTTTGATAGTCCATTGCAAATGCATCCTATGGTTGTGAATAAAGATCAAAAAAAGATAAGGGTTAAGCGGTCGTACATGCCACTATAAACGGCTATAAGTATCAGATAATAAGCCAAATAGTCTACAAATAACCTTACCATAGCACAAGCGATGTGCCTATTATTGCAATGTAAAACGACCGCAAGAACACATCAGAATATTTGGGCCGTGTTTAAAATGACCTAAGCCAAAAATAATACCGCCACACAGCTAATTGCTAGGACGATACCTAGCATATTAATACGATTCAGCTGCTCTTTAAACACGCCGACACCTATCAAGGTGGCGACGGTGATGACCCCGACATTCATCCCAGTAAAGACAATACTAGGCGACTCGGACAGTACCTGATGGGCACGCACATAAGCATAGATATTACCCATATTTAATGCGCCAAGCAGCAGCCCTGCTAGCAAGGCATTAACCTGCCAGCGCACGCGGGTGATCAGTAAATAGATAAACAACAATAATCCTGCCAAGCCAAAACTGACAAATAATGTCAATGGAAAAGCCGCGCCTTGCTTCGCCACTTGTTTAAATAAGATATCAATAACACCGTAACCCGCCCAGACGCCAAATAGCCATAAAGGGGTCTTAGATAAAGTATTCTGACGATTATTATTTGCAGCTAGAGTGGCAGTAGAGTCATGCTCAGTTTTCATAGTAGTGTTTATATCAGTGTTCACACTAGACTTTTGCGGCGGGCTATAAACTAACGCGCCTAAAGCCAAGAAGCCAAGCGCTAAGCCAAAAATACGTGTATTCGTCAACACTTCACCAAATAATAAAAAGGCGGCGATAATAGGAATAATCAAAGACAAACGCTGAGCGGCATCGGTTGCTACCATACCGATAGCCGCGATAGCACGGCCTAATATGACAAACACCAAGGGTAATAATATGCCTAATGCGATGATAATACCCCAAGCCGACCCTAAGGTGTCGATAGCACTAAGCTCAGGTTTTAGCAGCACTAACGTCAATAAAAATGCCACAGGGTAACCGGCGACGATAGTCTGGCGAATATCAATATCTTTTTGACGAAGTACTTTTAGCAGTACAGAAACAGCGACGCTACACAGCACCGCTACAATTAAATAGATCATTAATCTTACCCTTTAGTTTTTGTTATTCAGCAATAAAGTTATGCGGTCTTTTATGACAAAGGGTTAAATGTAACTATATATTTCTAAACTAGCAATGGCTAATTTTGACTCTATCTATTTCTTGGCCATGTTGCCAGCAGTGATCAGGGTCAAATTACAATTAGGCAGCAGGAGGAGGTGCTAAGTTTTGTTAAAATAGAGGCCAATTTAGTCATCCCATCTACCGTGTAAATTTAGGCTGCCCCTTCCTTTACTACACTGCTCTTATGTATTGTTATTACTTATGAACGCACTATTTCGCTTTTTTGAAAACCGCCTATCTGCCTTTCCTGATACTCCTATGCCATTGCCCTCACCACGTGATGGGCTGTTAAAGTTTTTATGGGCGTGTACCAAAGGTCTACGCGGCTGGCTATTGCTGTTTATGTTTTTGTCAGCGGGTATCGGTGTTTATGAAGCAATGTTGTTTGCTTGGATTGGTAATATCGTTGATTGGCTTGGTATATATACGCCGCAGACATTGTGGGATGAGAAAGGCGATGTGCTGCTGCTAATGCTTGCAGTGTTAATTATTAGCCCATTTTGGATTGCGTTATCCTCATTTATCCACTTTCAAACGCTGCAAGGGGTGTTTCCGATGCAGATGCGCTGGCGCTTTCATCAGCGTATGCTGGGTCAATCGATGCAGTTTTATCAAGATGAATTCTCAGGTCGCGTCTCAGCGAAAGTCATGCAAACCGCGCTAGCTGTTCGCGATACTATCTTGACCGTCACTGATATGTTCACTTATGTGGCAGTATATTTTTTGACCACTGGTATTATTTTATTTAATTTAGATAGCTTACTGCTGATTCCTTTTGTTATTTGGTTAGTGCTAGTAGCCGTGACTATTCGCTATTTTATTCCGCGGCTCAAACGTACCGCTATTGTACAAGCTGATGCTCGTGCCTTGATGGTTGGGCGTATTACTGACGCCTATGCCAATATTATGACCGTTAAATTATTTAGCCACTCGCGCCGTGAATTAGGCTATGCCAAAAATGCTATGGGGCAATTTTTAGGAACCGTACACGCGCAGATGCGCTGGGTCAGCTACCTAGAAGTCTCTACTCATTTAATCAGTGTGATTTTAGTTAGTAGTACCGCGGGCATCGGGCTGTATCTTTGGCAACAAGGTGCGGTCGGCGTTGGCGCTATTGCCGCTGCGACCGCGATGGCACTGCGTCTAAATGGCCTGACGCGCTGGATTATGTGGCAAACGGCCAGTCTTTTTGAGAGTATCGGCACGGTACAAGACGGCATGCGCACGCTATCTGCCCCGCAAACCATCATTGATGTGCCGAACGCGCAAGATCTAAAGGTGACAGATGGTCATATTGTTTTTGATCATGTCAATTTTAGCTATGAGGGGGAAGACGAGACGGATATCGAAGGCGAGCGCATTGATGAGATCAAGCCTTTAACAACAGCTCTAACCAAATCAGAAGTAAAACTGTTAAATAATTTTTACTTAGATATCAAAGCAGGGGAAAAAATCGGTCTCGTCGGGCGCTCAGGCGCGGGTAAGTCAACCTTAGTTAATCTCCTCTTAAGATTCTTCGATGTCGATAGCGGCAAGATCCGTATCGATGGGCAAGCGATCGATGAGGTCACGCAAGACTCTTTACGTGAACAGATCGGCATGGTCACGCAAGATACCTCCCTACTGCATCGGACAGTGCGCGAAAATATCGCTTATGGTCGCCCTGATGCTTCTGACGAAGAGATTATCTTTGCTACTAAGCAAGCTCAAGCTTGGGAATTTATCAAAGATCTGTATGATGATAAAGGCAATACGGGTCTCGACACTCAAGTCGGTGAGCGCGGGGTTAAGCTATCTGGCGGGCAACGCCAACGTATCGCTATCTCCAGAGTCATGCTAAAAAATGCTCCTATACTCTTGTTAGATGAAGCAACTAGTGCACTGGATTCTGAGATTGAATTTGCCATTACTGAGAGTCTCAACGATATCATGACCGGTAAAACGGTGATTGCCATTGCCCATCGACTTTCCACTATCGCCGCGCTTGATAGGCTCGTGGTTATGGATCAAGGTCGTATTATCGAACAAGGCAGTCATGAAGAGCTGCTAGCATTAAACGGCGTCTATGCTGGACTCTGGCAGCGTCAAAGTGGTGGATTTTTGGGGGCAGAAAGCTAGCTTTAGCTCTTAAACTTAATCTTTCATATTAAAGCGACAATCTGTGTAAGCTGCAAAAACGTAAAGCTTTAATCCAAACCTGATGATAAAAAAGGCACTAGCGTCATGGAAGAATTTGCTAAAAGTATCACTCTAGATAATAAGCAAGCGCGCTATTATGATTTGAGCGCATTAAATAGCTCCTCTACAGCTAAGTGCCCTGCACATTTTTATGGCGGTAATGGCTTTACTGTGGGTAGCTACACCCCTCTGATGACAGCGCTTGCTAGTGACTTTAAGATGAGCGCCTTAGCCATGCGCGGCTACTGGTATGACAAGCCTGAGGAGCGAGTACTGACTCGGCAAAAAGATGCTGATATGCTCATTGAGTTTTTGGAGAAGACGCAAGATAAGGCCATCGTCGGTATCGGCCATTCGCAGGGGGCAACGGCTACCGCTATGGCCGCCGCCAAACGCCCTGACCTATTCTCAAGGCTTTATCTTATAGAGCCTGTCACTTTTACCAAAGCCCAATCTACTTTATATAATCTACTGCCGCGCGCTTTTTTGCAAACTCGGGAGCCTTTTAAAAGTACCCTCAAAAAGCAGAGCCGCTGGCCTAGTATAGAAGCTTATTATGAACACTTGCGTAGCAAAAATGCCTATCGGCGTATCGGCGATGAGCATCTGCATACCTTTGTAGAGCAAAGCTTAGTCGCTAATGATGACGGCAGTTATGATTTATTGTTCGCGCCCAAATACGAGTTAGCTAGCTATTTTGGTACACCTTATATCGACCCTGCGCTAAAGCAATTACAGAAAGCCAAGGTGCCTTATACTTTAATCACTGGTAAGCCTACTATTTTTATCAATGATAAAGTCCGTAAGCAATGGGCAAAGTTTGTCCCTAATAAGCGTATCATTACTTTAGCTGACTATGGTCATTTGCTACCAGTAGAAGCACCAAAGCGATGCGCTGAGATAATTTTGCAAAACGCTAGTAGTGAATCCTCATAGCTTATGACTGATTTATTCGCGCCCGACCCTACTGATAATTTATTGCCTCATGATGGTCAAGTCAACGATTTAGGTATTGTGATTGAAAACAGCGATGAACTCTATCAGACCTTATTACACCAGCTGCCTTGGCAAGCCGATATCATCACTTTATTTGGTAAGACACATATCACCAAGCGGCAAATCGTTTGGATGGGTGATTCGGGCTTGAGCTATCAATATTCTGGGCATACACGGCAAGCTTTACCTTGGACAGAGTCTGTGTTTCACGTGAAACAGCTTGTCGAACAGCAGCTAACGAGTATTGGTATTGAGGCAGATTTTAATTCCTGCCTGCTCAATTACTATCCGACAGGTAGCGAGGGCATGGGCTATCACGCCGATGATGAAAAGGAGTTGGGGGACCAGCCTATCATCGTGGCCCTATCGCTTGGCGCTACCCGTAAGTTCGTCTTTAAACATAAAAAAACTCAAGACAAAGTTGAGCTTTATCTTGAGTCCGGGCAGCTTATTGTTATGCATGGTGAGACGCAAAGTCACTGGAAGCATACTATCACTAAGACCAAAACGGTCAATCAAGGTCGAATCAGTCTGACTTTTCGGCGTATGATCCTTAATGATAAAAGCTAACATAACACAAGAGCTGTAATTGGTTATTTAAAAACGCGATTGGTTAGAAATATAACTTTTAACAGAGTTAATCCTAACCCTGCTGACGATCTAAGAAACGCTGACGATACCCTTGATAAGCGGCCTCACATACGCTTGAGGTGTAGCTAGCGTTAACGCCACCAGCGACCACTGCCCCTACTGCAGGGACAATCTGCGCCGCTTTGGTCTTGACTAAATTACTAGCAACTTTAGTAGCCGTCTGTCTTAACACACGCGACATCAGCTCTTCATTCACTTGATTAAAAGCCATAGTCTCAGGATCTTTGACCAGCGCAAAAGTTTCCTGTATTGCCGATTGACGTTCATCGCTTGAGGTGGAAGTCGCAATACCTAGCAACGACATCGCAAATAGCTGCTCACCCTTATCACTCATATCAAAACCATAATAACTGCCGTACTCGCCAATAGCGCGCAGATTAGCAGTGAGTAGCCCGACAATATCAGCAGGAATACCTGCCCAGCCCGCTAGACCTGTGGTAACTCCTTGAGCGCTTGTCAGTGCGACATATTTACTTTTGAATAATTTAACTTGCTCATCCACGACCGCGATCGGTAGCTTTTGAATATCCGCAAGCTTCTTTACTGATGCTGCTACTTCCTTTGCCTCATTTTGATAGGCTTCGATAACATCTTGAGTATCTAAACTCCAATTGGCGGCATCGCTCAAAGTGGTTAGGGTTTTTTCAGTCGCTTGCTTGAGAGTATCACCAAATTGTGGCGCATTCATCAAAGCTTCACCTGCTTTGTCGATCGGTGCTGTAAGCGTCGCTAATGTCTTATTCAATAAATTACTATCCGGATTTTTCCAGTTCTCAATTTCCTGACACACTTGCGCCCTATACTTATCATTGTCAGTTAAGTCTTCGCTAGTGCTATTTTTTTTATTAGTATCCATGTTTATCTCTCCAGTAGCCCGTGAGCAAAATAGTCGCTGCTATATTTGTTACGATTATAACTATAGCAGCTTGTGAAAATGCTCTTTGTAAGTAAATTCGATAACCGATAGGGCTTTAGTAAAGATAGGACAGAATCTAAAGCCAAAAAAGGCTAGATAAAGGCTCTCTCTATCTAGCTTCGTCATACTTATACTGATTCTGATTAATTTAAACTTACACTCTTAAGACAATTTTGCCAAAAGTATCACCTTTTTGTAGCTCAGTATGAGCCGCGACTATCTCAGATAAGGGATAGCTTTTTTGGATATGCAGCTTTAGAGTATCGTCAGCGACTTGTTGTAAGATTTTTGCCATATCTTCAGCATTCGGCTTGACGGCATAACCTTCAATAGTTAACTTATCGCTACCTGCAGCTTTGAGTTTATCGACCCAAATAGTAGGCAGGACAAAAACGCGAGCATCAGACTTTAGGGTGCGCAGTGCTTTTACTCCAGCTTCATCACCGACTAAATCGAGTAATACATCAGCTTGTAAATCAGGAAACTCTTGTTGTTCAGTGTAGTCGATCCAGCCGGCTAGCTTACTTTTATCAATCAAACTATCGAGCTTGTCATATTTATCAGGCGAGCAAATCACGGTGAGCTTAATGTTGTCTTGCGCCGCTTTTGCTATTAATAATTGCACCACTAGCTGACCGACACCGCCCGCTGGCGCATTCATAACCACATGCTCGTCTGCCTTTATATCAGCAAACTGCACAAACTGTAGCGCGGTCTGGCCGACACAAGGCAAAGCACCTGCTTGCTCTAAGCTGATATTGTCAGGAACTTTAGCTAATAGCTTACTATCAACGGCAACATACTCAGCGTAACAACTGCCATCGAAGCTCAACGCGGCAACTCTATCGCCAACTACAAATTCAATGCTATTACTTTTGACCACCTCTCCTGCCACATCAAACCCTAAGATAGCGGGCTGATTGTAATCAAATTTATTTTTTTGGATTTTATCAGCGCCCCAACCTTTGCCTTGGCGAGTTTTATAATCAACCGGATTAATACCGGCGTAAGCCACTTTGACGAGCACTTGCTCAGCACTTGGCTCCGGCACCTCTACTCCGCTTTGATATGTCATGACCTCAGGCTCGCCGAATTCATGGATGACAGCAGCGTGTTGGCTAGTAGGTAAAGACGATTTGGACATTTTATCTCCCTTATATTTTTTATTTTTAGACTAGGTAGAGTGCTACAACTCCGTAAACTTAGCGCTAATTGGTAGGTGGTCAGACAAGGTAGACCAAGGCTTGCCCGTGTGTACCCAAGCGTCTTTAACTTTGAGGTTACGTACATAGATCCGGTCCAGACTGAGCACCGGCAGTTTGGCAGGAAAGGTTGGAGATAGCTTGCCATGACAGCGTCTAAACGCTTCTACCATACCTAGATCAGAAGCCAGTCTATCGCAAGACATCCGCTTCCAATCATTGAAGTCGCCCGCCAGAATCAGCGGCTGGTCATCAGCAATCTCGTTACGCATATATTGGCTAATCGCTTCGTATTGCTTGACTCTATCACGTTCAAACAGATTCAAATGCGCGCACAAAATAACTACCGGCTTCTCCCATCCTAAAGGCTGCACCTCACAATGCAAGACTCCGCGTTGCTCTAGTTTATTCACTGTAATATTCACATTATGCTTAGGGTCTAATGGAAACCGGCTTAAGACCGCATTACCGTGATGGCCGTTTTCGTACTCTGAGTTTTTGCCATAGCTGTTTTGTAGTTGCAGATATTCGCCAAACCACTCATGCTGCGACTGATCAGGATACTCATTGTATTGCATATTACGTTTGAGGTTCTGTCCTTGTACTTCTTGCAAGCACAAGACATCAGAGCCGATTGACTCTAGTGCTTGGGCAATACCTTGCATTTTGACCTGTCGATTCAGTGGCGACATGCCTTTATGAATGTTGTAACTGGTTAAAACAAAAGATTGTGTAGTCATAGAGTTGGTATTCTTGAGCTAAGAAAGAATTCTGGTCTCATAAAATGATAGCAAAACCACCATCTAACCATAAGGTTAAGATAAAAGAGCATTGATCCGTAGCGAACCAATGCCCTGTTTAGATCTATTTATGCTTTACAGTCATGACCTAACTATAATTCGTGACTTAAAAGTCGTGACTTAATGAGTGCTGATTAGTAGCGAGTGACCAAAGCAATCGGCTGATCTTCGCCCATAATCTCTTCAGGTAAAAAGATAACATCACCACCATTATGCATAACATGTTCGATGATAACGCCAATCGCATCATCTGTAACGCCTTCTGCAGCAGCGTCCTCAGCGAGGGTTAAAGATTGCGCTTTTTCGTCAATCTTAGCGGGTTGAATATACCAACGACGCACATACAAGGTCTCACCAGCTCCTTGGAAAGCACTGCGATAGACTTCTTGCAAGTCAGTCTGTAGCATACTAGCGCCGCGTGCTTTGTCAATCTCGCCCATAGCTTCTTGATGTAAGGAACTACGATACTCTTCTACCGCTTCTTGGACGCTATCAACAATGTGCTGAGCGCTGCCATCATCTAGATTTGTCACGTTAGATACGGTGGCAATGATATTATCAGGACGATCACATACTTCTTTATAGTACCCGATATTTTTTGCATCACCGACGATCACTAGCGGCATTTTGTGCTCGCCCCATAGCTCTTGGACGCTTTTGTCGACTTGGTTGAAATACTCTTTCAAATGGCTGCTTTGATTGCCCGCTGAGCGATCAGAGCCGCCATCACTGGTTTTATATAGGCCATTATTATCAATAGGGAATGGGATATTCTCCATATTGTTTTGCTTATCTGAGTCAGCTTCAAACTCCATAACTACCCGATCATTAGACGCTTCGATTAGGCGTGCTTTATCACTGGTCAGAACCACGGCATAAAAATGTACTGCGCTTGCCATATCGCGGACTAAATCGCGCGTCGCAAAGCTATCAGAGATGACCACACGTTCTGTTGTGTCAAGAGGCATGCGCATCACCTGCACATCATCAGTACTGGCAAAAATAGCTAAAGTATCTAGATTATAGTTATGATTTAACTCGTTAGTCTTGGCATGTATACCTTCTAAAATCGTTGTCGCAGTCTGTTTATCATATTCTTTATTTAGACGATCTTCGGCGACTTTTAGCTGATTTTTTAGGGCAATAGGATCTTGTTCGTTTGCAGGATGCTCACGATGCGTTTTGACAAAGATACTTACCGCGGGGTTAGCTTTGGTTTCGCGTAAACTCTTAAGCGTCGCTTTCATAAATCATGCTCCTTATTTTATTATCGTTCGTTTTCTATTAATTTTGTTTTCTAGTAATTATGGTTCTAACAATGATAATTAGCTATACAAAATAGCGTTTCGTTACGTAGTGCTCTACGATGGAAATGAGCTTCATCTGATCTATACCGATCCGTTTTTTATACTTATAAACTTTATATTTAAAAGATTGGAAGCTCATAACTCGTAAATCCTCCTAGTTATTCCCATTTATTGATATTAGTCATTGATGGGACACCTATTTATGAGATGACTGTCATTAGGAATTCTCATTAGGACTACTATGATGCTAGCAATTTCACTCTATAAGCTATATGGTTGCTTTGCAAGCAAATGATAAGGCTTTGTAATCAAGCTAAAGCAAATCCTAGACTTTTTTCATTACTGTAATAGCATAAAGCACAGTACAAATTATGGCTGTCATGCCTTGTATAATACCTAAGAACTATTATCACTATAAAAGCTTATGGCTTGCATTCTCAGTCAAACATACCCATCTTTTGTCTTATACATTCTTTAATCTTTACTTTTTTTAACCCTTACTTTGGATATTTTTATGACTGCTCTAGCGACCCATTTGCGCCTTGTTGATTTTCCTGCAGCGACGCCTAGTCACTTGCAACAACAAGTCACGACAGCTATCGATGAAGCCAATGACTTCTTGGATCAGCTTAGCGCCTCTCAAAACAAAGATTCGACGCCAATAAGTGCTGAGCAGGCGCTTGACGACATTATGCAATTTGATCATATTAATTTGGCACTAGATCGTAGTTGGGGCGTGCTGTCACATCTAAATGGCGTGATGAGTGATGATGATATTCGCCATGTGCATCACGAGTTGCTACCGATGCTATCGGCTTATGGTACTCGTGTTGGACAACACAAGCCGCTTTTTGATCGCTACCAAGCTATCGTTAATGATGCAGAGCTCTACTCCCAGCTTGAGCCTGCTCGTACGCGGGCGATTGCTTTGGCGCTACAAAGATTTGAGCTTTCAGGAGTGGCGCTGCCTAAAGCGCAGCAAGATCAGTATGCTGCTATCCAAAGCAAGCTATCCACGCTATCGGCCACTTTCTCCGATCACATCTTGGATGCAACCCAAGCTTATGCTTTGCCTTTGCAAGCTGAGCAATTGGCGGGGCTGACTGATAGCGGCCTGGGTCTACTAGCCGATGCCGGCGAGCAGTACAAAGCTCGCGAACTGGCTAGCGGTAAGCTGACGCAAGCTGAAATCGATGCGCTACCGACGCCTTATTATGTGGCGACGCTCAATATCCCTGTTTATCTAGCAGTGATGACGCATGCTGATAATCGTCAGCTACGCGAGACGCTTTATCACGCTTACGTCACGCGTGCCTCAGAGTTTGATACTCATACCAATGCTAAAGGCGAATCACTAAACAACGCCGATATCATGAGTGATATCCTACAGCTACGCGAACAAAAAGCGGCGCTGCTCGGCTTTAATAATTACGCCGAGGTGTCCTTATCTACTAAGATGGCGGATAACGTACGCGAGGTCGAGACATTTTTACGCAACTTAGCCGCTAAGGCTACGCCGGTCGCCCAGCAAGATTTAGCGCAGTTACAAGCATGCGCTAAAGATTATGGTATTGCGGGCTTGCAACCATGGGACAACGCTTATATCGCCGAAAAAGTGAAGCAAAACAAATTTAATCTATCGCAAGAAGCCATACGCCCTTATTTTCCTCTGCCAAAAGTCATAGAAGGATTATTTGCGATTGTTAAGCGGCTTTATGGCATCACAGTGATTGAGCAAAATCAGGCGGATAATGAAACTAGTGAGTCCGCGTCGCTTTGGCACAATGACGTGCGCTTTTATCAGTTATTCGATAGCGATGATAGCTTAATTGGTGGTTTTTACTTCGATCTATTTGCGCGCAGTGGTAAGCGTGGTGGCGCTTGGATGAGTGGCTTCCAAGCGCGCTATCGCTATGATAGCCAGAATTATGAGCAGCTCCCGGTTTGCTTTATGGTCGGCAACTTTACTCCAGCTCTCGCCGGCAAACCTAGCTTACTCACTCATGATGAAGTATTGACGCTGTTTCATGAGTTCGGTCATGGTCTGCATCATCTACTGACACAAGTGAGCGTCGGCGATGTAGCTGGCGTCAACGGCGTAGAATGGGACGCCGTCGAGCTACCGAGCCAGTTTATGGAGAACTGGGCATGGGACTCTGAGGGTATCGCGCTTATTAGCAGTCATGTCGAGACTGGCAAGCCTTTACCGCAAGATAAACTCGATGCTTTACTTGCCGCCAAAAACTTCCAAAGCGGTATACAAACATTGCGTCAAGTCGAATTTGCTTTGTTTGATTTGCTCATTCACGCCCAAACGCCTGCACCCGATTATGAAGGTATTTTAGCGACGCTAAATGCAGTACGCGCTGATATCGCTATTATGGATACACCTGACTATAACCGCTTTGCCAATGGCTTTAGCCATATTTTCGCTGGTGGCTATGCGGCGGGTTATTATTCTTATAAATGGGCCGAGCTCTTATCCGCCGATGCTTTTAGCAGATTTGAAGAAGAAGGTATTTTTAACCCTAATACTGGCAAGGCGTTTCGCGATACCGTCCTATCAGTAGGAGGAAGCTTGCCTGCTAAGATCAATTTTGAGAACTTCCGTGGCCGCAGCGCCAGTATCGATGCCTTACTGCGCCATAGCGGTTTTGACCATATGAATACGCAGATAACAAACGAGGTCAGCTAATGCGTTATCAGTCTGAGCGCCCTAAACGTCGATTTTTAGCAGGTGTGCGCTGTCCTAAATGTCAGGCGCTAGATGCTATCGTACAAGTCAACATCTTCGTACCTGAGGCGGATGAATATATCGAATGTACCCAGTGCGATCACAGTGAGCGTCGCCCTGATCCTGATGAAGTCAGTGCCAAAAACCATCTTGAGGATCAGCTAGCACGCGATGCTATGCCGACAGGGACGAGCGGTACGGTCAAGTTTAAGCCTTAAGCGAGTCTGCAAGTGTTTTTATAATTCTGTCTTTATTCTTAAAGCCTATCAATAGATAGGCTTTTTATTTTCAGTTTGCTATAGTATAGCCACCTGAATTCTAGTAGCCACTGACAAGCGTATGACCTCCAAAAAACCGCGTTCTACCTTTAACAAGGGCAAAAAACACCAGTCTGCAAAACCGCGTCATAAAAAATGGCTAGTGGCAATATTGCTTTTACCTATTTTCATAATTGGCTATCTATTTTGGTCACAGCCTTCTTCTGATACCACGGTCACACCTATGGTCGCGCCGCCAACAGTAGCCCAGCAAAATGAAGCAGCTCGCTCTGCCGAACCTAACGCAGAAGATAGTATTATCGAGTCGAATACTAGCAGTGATAATCATAATAAGGCTATTGAAGACCCTATCAATGATAAGATTACTGACGAAAATTTGAGCGCTGATAAAGCCCGGGCTATTAGTCAGGGCACAAAGGTAGCAATACCGAGTTCGAAGGCCATTATTGATGCACCTATCCCAGAGACTGATACGCTAGCGAAAGAAGAGATTGATCGCTTAGCGGATGAGCGTCAACGTCTAAAAGAGCAAGAAAATATCGACGCTGAGCAAGTAGAAATGACTAAAAGTTTAACGCAGATGAAAGCCCAGCAAATCGAATTACTCGAACAACAAATTGCTGAATTAGAAGCCGAGCAAGCGGCTCAATAAGAAGCGACTAATCGTTGCGATGTTATTAAGTGAGCAACCATCGCGATTAGAGCGTGCTTGCTGATGCCAACAGACCTTGTCACTGATAGCATTCTTTATTGAACGGATTATTCAGCAAAAAAGTGGGCTTTTACTTGCTAAAGCTATCAGCAATAGGAAGATCGTCATGGCTACTATCGAGCAAACCCATTCGCCTATTTTGAACAGTAACGCGCAAGTCCTTATTTTGCCAGTCAACAGCGCTGGCATCCTTTTAGATCCAGTATTAACGCGCGGCAAGACTCTTTATCCTGATAACTATCAGCGCTATCATCGAGCATGCCGTGATGGCAGCCTAATGGTTGGCAGCTGCTTACTGCACAAACGCCAGCGTGAGCTCGCCGGTCTTAGCGCCTCACACAATGGTAATCAGCCGAATTATATTGCCAATCTAGTCATCTCTAACCACCCTTATCATCCTGCTCGTACTCATTGGCTAACGGCAGCCCTAATAGATCTGCAACAGCAGCTGATACCGCTGATTCGCTATCAAGGTGTGCGTAAAGTGGCTTTATTAGCACGCCCTTTTCTCTCTCATCATTCCACTCACATGAGTGAAAGTAATAGTGCTGGCCTGACAACAGAGACACCACGGATTCCTTTGGACTGGGATTCAGTGGTTCTGCCTTTGATTATTCAGCACCTAAGGCCGCTTCCTAAGTTACGTGTTGCCATACATATTCCAAAGAGTGTTGTGCTGTAAAAGGTGTCACTTTATAAAACAGCCTCTTTTGCAGCGCCATTTAATGATTTGTGTTTATAGCGTATTTTGTAAATTACCTTGTAAAGAAAAATCAAAATGTGCTAAAAAATATAGCTCAATGACTAAAGCGACGAGCGAGACTTTCGCTAAGCAGCGACGAATGCCACGACTTAAAGCATTTTGATGTAAAGCGTCGCGATCTACAGTATTATGATTTAACTGACAAAAGGACTGTCTATGAAAACTCTCAGAACTCCCGATTCGCATTTTGATAATCTACCCGACTTTGACTTTGCGCCAAATTATCTGATGGTTGATGATGGCGACGAAGGCGAGCTGCGCGTGCATTATTTAGATGAAGGTAACGAAGGTGCTGACCCTATATTACTACTGCACGGTGAGCCGTCGTGGTGCTATCTGTATCGCAAAATGATACCGACCTTAACCGCAGCAGGGCATCGCGTTATCGCGCCAGACTTGCCAGGCTTTGGCCGCTCAGACAAGCCCGCCTCACGTACAGACTACACTTATCAGCGCCATGTGGACTGGATGCAATCGCTACTGGATCAGCTAGAGTTGCAGAATATCACTCTGTTTTGTCAAGATTGGGGCGGTCTCATCGGACTGCGTTTGGTCGCGGATAACCCTGAGCGTTTTGCGCGAGTCGCAGCTGGCAATACCATGCTCCCTACTGGCGATCATGACCCCGGTGAGAGCTTTCGTCAGTGGCAGCAGTTCTCGCAAGACACACCTGAGTTTCATATCGGCGGTATCATCAAGGGCGGCACAACTACTGAATTATCACAGGCGACCATAGATGCCTATAACGCGCCCTTTCCTGATGAGTCCTACAAAGAAGGCGCGCGGCAGTTCCCTATACTAGTGCCGACCACGCCTGATGACCCTGCTGCTGAGGATAACCGCGCAGCTTGGACAAAATTGAGCCAATGGACTAAACCTTTTATCACCTTATTCAGTGACTCTGACCCCATTACCGCAGGCGGCGATCGAGTGATGCAAAAACTTATTCCTGGTACTAAAGGTCAAAATCACACTACGATTGCTAATGCCGGTCATTTTTTGCAAGAAGATCAAGGTGAGAGCATAGCTGAGCTGTTAGTCAAGTTTATCGCTGATAATCCTTAACGGTTTATAATTTAACTAGATTCTTCTAAAAACCATTAAGCCATCACTGCTATTTTGAAAATACAGACCAGCCGGTCTGCTCTCCTAGTAGCTCTAATGCTTTGGTTCCAAGTTTTGAGTTACCTACTGAATTTAGGCCAGGTGACCACACTGCGATCGCGCCTTTACCCGGCGCTATCGTTAGAATACCACCGCCGACGCCGCTTTTGCCCGGTAGACCTACCTGATAGGCAAACTCCCCCGAGCCATCGTAATGACCGCACATCATCATTAGTGAATTAATCCGCTTAGATTGCTGCGGACTGATCACCTTCGCCCCGGTGGGTTGATTGATACCATTAGAGACCAAAAACAGACCAGCACGGGCCAACTGCTCACAGCTCATCGCAATCGAGCATTGATGAAAGTAAGTATTAAGTATCTTATCGACATCATGCTGCAAATGACCAAAAGACTTCATAAAATGCGCTAATGCTGCGTTGCGATCTTCGTGATCGATCTCAGACGTCGCTACTTTATAATCAAAACAGATCGACTCATCGCCTGCTATAAAGTGTACGAACTGTAGTATCTCATCTAAGATCTCTTTGGGCTCGCGTCCTAACGTAATGGCATCTACTACTGCAATGGCGCCTGCATTAATAAAAGGATTACGCGGCCGACCCGATTCATACTCGAGTATGGTAATAGAATTAAAGGGGTCACCAGAGGGTTCACGGCCCACGTGATTCCAAAGCGCACTTCCCAACTTACTAAGGGCTAGGGTCAAAGTAAATACTTTAGAGATACTTTGAATCGAAAATAGCGTATCAGCATCTCCTGCCGAATAAATTTGACCATCAGGCGTCGCGACAGCAATACCAAACTGATTGGGATCGACATGCGCGAGCTGCGGAATATAATCTGCTACCTTTCCGCGCTTAGTTTCTAAAGCCATCTGGGCGGCAATGTCATCTAAAATCTGCTGCATCATAAAAGAGTAACCGTATTTTTATTGGGTTATTAAATGGTAGAGAGTTTAACTGAATAAAAGATAAGAAGGCGGAGAAATTATGATTTAATTCGGGCGTGCAAAATTGAATGGCTAACAACAGCCGATCTTATAAAACCTTAGAACATTACGACAGCACATTGAAGGTGACCAGTAACTTTTCCGTTCATTTAGCTATATATGCTTCTGTGCCATTCTTATAGCCAACTTTAATAAATCGTCGGATGTCATATCTTTTAGAGGCTCTATTTTTTCTATCTCCTCTTTTTCCATAACCTGTTTTATCGTCTCTTGCTCGCTTGCCAAGTTGAGCTTTTTGGGATTATCAATATACTCTTGCATCAGTTCACGTATGACTAGCGACTTTGTATAGCCGTTCTGTTCAACCGCTTGCTTGAACTCATTTGCTAATTTTTCATCACAACGAATATGAATAGAGGCTTGTTGATGTTTACTCATAACTATCTACACTCCCATGCATAAAATGAAAGACGTTGTCGCAATTATCCCTATCGAGGATATAACGATCTATACCTACTGTAGCATTTGTAGCCCTTTTTGCAACACACAGCTGATTCAATTAACTTATACAATAAATAACGAGCATAAAAAAACCGCTTTGAGTGCTATTTACTAGCAGCTCAAGGCGGTTTTCGAATTTGTACTAAGTTAAATCGACTAAAGCTATTTACTCAGCAGCAGCATCCTGCTCAACGCCTTTCATAGTCAACTTGATGCGACCACGGTTATCGACGTCTTGTACTAGTACTTTAACGGTCTGACCTTCTTTTAGATAATCAGAGACATTCTCGACGCGCTCTTCTGCGATTTGTGAGATGTGTACTAGGCCATCTGTGTTTGGCAAGACGTTTACGAACGCGCCAAAGTCAACAATACGCGCGACTGTACCTTCATAAGTTTTGCCGACTTCAACTTCAGCCGTTAGCGCTTCGATTTTACCAATAGCGGCTTTCGTTGCGGCTTTGTTCTCACCAAAGATACGAATCGTACCGGCATCATCGATATCGATAACCGCGCCAGTCTCTTCAGTAAGCTGACGAATCATCGCGCCGCCTTTACCAATCACATCACGGATTTTGTCAGGGTTGATTTCGATAACGGCGTAGTTAGGCGCGTGAGCATTGATCTCAGTACGGCTCTCAGGTAATACTTTATTCATCGCATCTAGGATATGGATACGACCGGCATGAGCTTGCTTAAGCGCTTGCTCCATGATGTCAGGCGTGATGCCTTCGATTTTGATATCCATTTGTAGCGCAGTGATACCGTCTTTTGAACCAGCCACTTTAAAGTCCATATCGCCAAGATGATCTTCATCACCTAAGATGTCAGATAAGACAGCAAAGCGATCGCCTTCTTTGACCAGACCCATAGCGATACCAGCAACCGGTGCTTTGATCGGTACGCCGGCATCCATCAAGGCCAAACTTGCACCGCAAACAGACGCCATAGAAGAAGAACCATTCGATTCAGTGATCTCTGATACCACACGGATAACGTACGGGAAGCGTTCGCTGTCCGGTAGCATCGCTTGTACACCGCGGCGCGCTAGACGACCATGACCGATTTCACGACGTTTTGGAATACCTTCACGGCCCGTCTCACCCACTGAAAAATGCGGGAAGTTATAATGCAGCATGAAATGATCACGAATCGTACCGGCTAATGAGTCAATCATATTGACATCACGACTGTTACCCAAAGTAGTTGTGACCAAAGCTTGTGTCTCACCGCGAGTAAATAACGCTGAACCATGCGTATAAGGTAGCACACCAACTTGGACATCAAGGGCACGCACAGTCTCAAGATCACGGCCATCGATACGTGGCTTACCCGATAAGATGTTATCACGAACCGTACGGTACTTTAGCTCGTTATAGATGTCTTTTAGCTCAGCGACTTTGCTACTATAGTCCTCGGCTTCCGCATCACCTGCTAGGGCTTCGATAGCGGCGTCTTTGATTTCGTCAAGTTTCGTGTAGCGATCTTGCTTATTCTTAATGCTATAAGCATCAGCCACTTGCGCGCCGAACTGCTCTTTCATGCTGCTCTCTAGTGCCGCGTCTGCTTTTGGCGCTTCATACTGCTGCTTGGCCGTACCGACTTCTTCAGCTAGCGAGATGATGTTATCAATGACGATTTGCTGCTGCTCATGACCGTACAGTACTGCACCTAGCATTTGATCTTCTGAGAGCTCAGCCGCTTCTGACTCGACCATCAGTACCGCAGACTTAGTACCAGCTACCACTAGATCAAGATCACTCTCTTTTAGCTGCTCAAGCGTTGGGTTTAGGACGTATTCGCCATTCATAAAGCCAACACGCGCCGCCGCAACAGGGCCATTGAATGGCGCATCAGAGATAGCAAGTGCCGCTGACGCACCGATGAGGGCTGCGATATCAGCAGATTGGGTTTTGTCAGATGACACAACCGTCGCCGTAATTTGAATCTCGTTTACATATCCTTCAGGGAATAGCGGACGAATCGGACGGTCAATAAGACGTGAGGTTAAGGTTTCATTTTCGCTCGCACGGCCTTCGCGTTTGCCATAAGCGCCTGGGATTTTACCAGCAGCATACATTTTTTCTTGATAGTTGACGGTTAAAGGGAAGAAGTTTTGGCCTTCTTTAGCCTCAGACTTTACTACCGCTGCGACTAAAACAGTGACGCCGCCCATATGTACCATAATAGAGTTAGCCTGACGGGCAACGCGGCCGGTCTCTATAACGACTTGCTGATCACCGTACTGAAATTCACGAGTAATAGTGTTAAACATTGACTGATTTGACATATAAGTTTTTTCCTAATGTTGAATGACGAAAATGATAGCCGCCGCCTGTATAGACAGCGCGCTTATCGCTCGTTAAAACTTTTAAATAAATGCTTTGGCGTATGGTGATTATCGATAAGCTCAACAAACCAAGCTTCACCGCGCCTATAGTAACTACTGTGCGAGTACTTGCACTGAATAAAAATCCATATATTATATTTTGCTTCTTTATAAACTTGATAGCGCTAATAGTAATAACTCTGATAGCACTTTTATACCATCGCCTATTTTACAGAGATTTGTGGCCCTTGACCAATTAATTGCAAACCTAAGCACTCTTTATGTTAGTGACTCGTTATCAGTTATTATGAGACTTACTATCTCTAAGCCTTTACCGTCTTTTTTCTTATAAAACCTCTGTTACCGCTTTTATTGAACCGCAAAATAACGACAACTAAATGACTAAACGATAACTAGATAACTATAGGTGCAGCCATAAAAAAGCGGTGTGAAACTATTCCACACCGCTTTATACTGCTCAAGTCTTACTTCATGAACCTCATATCCCTTGTAGGAAGAGGTTAAATTAACGACGCAGACCTAACTGGCTGATCAAAGTAGAATAACGACCTAGATCTTTACCTTTTAGGTAATCAAGTAGTTTACGGCGAGTGTTAACCATACGAATAAGACCACGGCGGCTATGATGATCGCCTTTGTGCTCTTTGAAATGGTCTTGTAAATCATTGATACGGGCACTCAATAGAGCAACTTGTACTTCTGGGGAGCCAGTATCGTTTTCGCCGCGTTGATATTGGGCGATAATTTGTTCGCGATCGGTATTCGTTAGCATAATATTCTCCAGCAATGCTAAGAGTTAAATAACTTATTCAATGAATTTGAACGGTTATAAAACAATAAAGTAAATAAAATAGCTCACTCATCATTCAGGACAACCCTGCATTACTAGAGTTACCCTATTGAAAAGTAAACTTAGGCTTTCAGCTTTAAATAAAGGAAATAATCAATACCAAGATAATAAAACCATGACAGTGATAAACTTATAACATTGATAAGTCTGCAGTCCTGAAAACCACAATCTAATCCCGATTAAAACTTGGCGCTAGTATAACAAAAAACGGCCCAACTAGCAGCAATTATTCGCTGTAGTTTGAACCGTTTATACAAAGATAGATATCGATAAAAAGTATCAGTAATTCATAGCTTAATAGTTCGCTGGCTTACTTTTTGTTTAAATCGTCCTCTTTGGCAGTTCCGCCTAAGGCATCATTATCCAAAGGAGCGGTTGTCGCTTCAGCTAAGCTATCAGGAAGCTTGTCCTCTCTTGGATTAATGTCATCGACTAGCTTTTCAATCTTTTTTTCTTCTTTATCCATATTTTTCTCTGACTTGTCCATACTATCTCCCTACGCACCATTATTACGTTGATGTTTAAACAATTTATATTAGAATTTTTAACTATTTATCTTTCTTGGCTTCTTTTAAGTTATCAGCGATACGATCTGCCGCTTCTTCACTATCGGTAGTGTGATTATCTTCAGTTTGGCTCTTGAGTGAGGCTTTCGCTGACTCTGAACGTTGTTGCTCAAGCTTGGTATCGTTTGGGTTAGGCTGTGTCATGGTAATATCCTTTTTAGGTTAAATTATCGTTATAAAATGAGTGATTATTAAAATTATTCAGCTACTAATTAATTACTAAAATATAGTAATAGTAGTGAAGAAGTCGCTTAGTTAGACAACGCTTTGTCGATAGCTTCAACAAAATTATCAATATCATCTGGGTTACGCGAAGTGATTAAGTTACCATCGACTTGTACTGTCTTATCGACGAAAGTCGCTCCGGCGTTTTCTAAATCTGTTTGTAATGAGTGGTAAGCAGTTAAAGTTTTACCTTTAGCGATGCCGGTGTTAATGAGTGTCCAAGGTGCATGACAAATTACAGCCAAGGTTTTATCGTTGTCATTAATAGCTTTTATGATGCTATGAGCTTGCTCATTACCACGAATAGTATCGGCATTAACCGTACCGCCTGGCAATACTAAGGCATCGTAATCGTCGGTTTTTGCCTCTTTAGCAAAGATATCAGCGGTAAAAGTATCGCCTTTATTGACATCTTGATTCATCGCCTGAACTTCTTTGTCGTCGTTGGTCGTTATGAGTATCGTGTTATAGCCTTTATCTTTCAGCTTACTATTGACCTCTTCGTACTCAGCTTGTTCAAAGTTATTATGTAATAAAAATGCAATAGTCTTCATGGGCCACCTCTTTTGTTCGTAACGTTAATTTAGCTTGTTAATATTATAATTATCGTTATTGAATTTATTATTTTGATTGCTGTTGCTTAGAGTCATCTCAGTAAGGTGTTATTATTATTTTATAATCTAAGCTTTCCTTACTAGACCTCTTGCAAAAGTAGTTGTGAGACACAACGTATATTATTGAACTCTACTTACTTAATAGATATGCCAAACATAGATAAGCTACTCAAACAAAGTGAC